>CAYWNX010000280.1:0-3938 GCA_964459735.1 uncultured Dechloromonas sp.
GGTTGCGGCAGCGTGCCGAGCAGCGACAGCGCGAGGAGAAGGTCCGCGAGGATCCGCGGTGGCACTGTCTCCCCGGCGGAGATGGTGCGGAGGAGGGACGGCAGCGTGGCCGTCTCCGGCAGCGGCTGCATGAGGGACGCGATCGGCGCCACCAGGATCTGCGGCGCCGCACCCGCGTGCAGGCGCTCCGCGAGCGTGAGCCGGGCCGCGGTCAGCTCCATCACCGCGCCCTGCTCCCCCGGCAGGGACTCGAGCGCCGGCAGCAGCGCCGCCTCGAACCCCAGCCCCTGGAGCTCCGCGTGGGCCTCGTCCGCCTCGTCCAGGTGGGCGGTCACCAGAAGCACCGGGCGCCCGGTGAGGCGCCGCAGCAGGCCGGCCAGCACGGAGGTGCTGCTGCCGCCCACGCCGCGCACGCTGGTGGAGCCGCCGCCCTCCGCGAGCGCGACCAGCGCCGCCACCGCCGGACTCTCGAGCAGGCGTTCGAACCAGCGGGCGGACATCACGGTTCCTGCGGCGCGGCCGCGGAACCCCCGGCCACCGCCCACGGCGTCCAGCGGGCCACGCTCTTCGCGCCGACGCCCTTCACGCGGTCGAGCGCGGCGACGCTGCCGAAGGGCCCGCGTTCGCGGCGGTCCGCCACGATCCGGGCCGCGAGCGCCGGTCCCACGCCCGGCAGGAGGGCCAGCTCCGCGGCCTCCGCGCGGTCCACGTCCACCGGCGAGGACGGCCACGGAGGCACGCCGCAGCCGCCGGGATCGGCGGCGGGAGTCGTTCGCACGCTGCGTCCGGCGACCAGGGCCCCGGCCGCCAGGAGCACCATGAGGCCCGCGCGAATGCTCCCCCCGCGTCCCACCCACGCGTCCGCGCCGTGCATCAGTCCCGCTCCCTGCCCGAGTCCCGGATCTCGCCCGGCGCCGCCACCGCCGCGTCCGCCGCGGCACCCTGGAGCGGGCCGAGCGGCTCCCGCAACCGGCGCCGCACCGCCACCAGGCGCGAGAGCACCGGCTTGGGCCGGCCGGCATCGTCCAGCACGCCGGTCGAGGCCGGCAGGCCGCCGCCGCGACCGTCCACCAGCCGATCCCAGAACCCGCTCTCCACGTAGGGCTTGCTCAGCGCGATGGGGAGCACGCGCGACGCCCAGCTTCCCTGCGACTCCGCCGTCCACTCCCCCCGCCACCAGCCGCCGGCCTGATCCTCCGTGCGGCTGGGAACGCCCAGGGCGCTCACGAGCAGCGGATACTCCAGCAGGAAGAAGCGGTCCAGGATGGTGCTGATCTGGAGAAGGTCCCGCGTGGTGCGGCCGCCCGCGCCGTCTCCGAACACCAGCTGCACGCCCAGGCAGTCCAGCTGGATGCCCTCCTGCACCACGCGCTCCAGGTACTCCCACGGCGTCACCGCCCCGGGGCGCCGGGCCACATGGTCCCCGAACGGCTCCGTCACCTCCACCAGCGTCCGCGCCCCCTTGCGGGACTGCCGGACCAGGAGGCTTCCGCGGCGCGTGAGGTCCACCATCTGCTCCAGGTCCAGCTGGGCCCCGGAATTGGCGTGGAGGCCGGAGGCCACGTTCCAGATCCCCACGATCTCACGATATCGATAGACCACCTGCTCCATGAAGGTGTAGAGGGCGTCGCGCAGGCGGGTGGGATCCTTGAGGAGCGGCGCCGCCCACGCGGGGATGTTCCCCGGCGTGAGTCCCAGGAGCGGGCCGGCCACGATGGGCTTCCCCGCCTGGCGGCCCCAGAGCATCCAGCGGTCCAGCTCCGCGAAGTCCATGGCGTCCGGACGCGGCTGGAGGCGGGCCCACGGGGTCGGGATCACCAGGACGTCGAACTCCTTGCGGAGGAGATCCGCGGGCTTGGCCGGGTCCAGCCCCACGTCCACCCGCACGCCGAGCGTGGTGCGGCTCGCCGGCCGCGTGGCGAAGCGGCGGTGCAGCAGGATCTGGGCATGGCTCATGGCCAGGCGTTCCCCCGCGTCCAGGGCCGCCACCAGGGCGTCGCGGCAGCGGCGTTCGCTGGCGGCGCTCTCGTCCATCACGAGGGCCTCCGTGAAGAGCGTCCGGGCCTGCTCCCATCGCTTCAGGGCCTCCCCGCCCAGGGCCGGATCGAACATCAGCCACTCCTCGCTCTTGGCGATGTAGTGCTTGATGCGGTGCCGGGCCAGCTCCTGGTTGAGGCGGTACGGTTCCGGGCGCAGCGCGAGCAGGCAGGTCTGGAGCATCAGCCGCCCCATCGGGCCGGCGTCGTACTCCAGGCACAGGGCGGTGGCCCGCTTCTCCCTGGGCGCGCAGACGATCTCCCCGCCGGAGAATTCGACGCTCCCGGCAACCGGGAGGTCGTCTCGACCGAGCAGGTGGGCATTCACCAGGGGCCACGAGCGCGCGGGACCCTGGTCGTCGAACACCTCGAAGCGCAGCATCCGGCTCGGAGTGTATCGCCTCCAGAGCGCGTGGCCCCTGCCGCGGGCGCTTCATCCGCCCATACACTCGCCGCCGCATGGCCGCACTCCAGGACGCCCTCTTCGAAACCCGTCTGCCGCTGCCGGGCCGGCGCCAGGGGAAGGTCCGCGATCTCTACGAGCTGCCCGCCGAGGTCAAGGTGCCCGGGCTGCACCCGGATCCGGCGACGCCGCGGATCCTCATGGTGGCGTCGGACCGGGTGAGTGCGTTCGACGTGGTGATGCCCACCCCCATCCCGGGCAAGGGACGCTGCCTCACCGCCATCTCCCTGGCGTGGTTCCGGGCGCTCCGCTCCGCGGGCGTGGTGAGGGACCATCTGCTGTCCACGGAGGTGCCGCTCATCCCCGGCCTCCCGGATGCGGAGCGGGAGCGGCTGGAGGGACGCGTGATGGTCTGCCGCGCGGCCCGCGTGGTGCCGATCGAATGCGTGGTGCGCGGCCACCTGGCCGGCAGCGGCTGGAGCGAGTACCAGCGCTCCGGGAGCATCTGCGGCGTCGCCCTCCCGCCGGGCCTGCGGCGCGCGGACCGGCTGCCGGAGCTGATCTTCACCCCCGCCACCAAGGCCGTGGAGGGGCACGACGAGAACGTCACCTTCGAGGCGGCCTGCGCCGCCGTCGGCGGCGAGACGATGGAGCGCCTGCGCGAGACCTCCCTGGCCATCTACCGGGAGGCGGCCCGCCGGGCCGCGGCGTGCGGGCTCATCCTCGCGGACACCAAGTTCGAGTTCGGCACCGTGGCCGGCCCCGGCGGCCGCCCGGAGCTGATCCTGGTGGACGAGGTCCTCACCCCGGACTCCAGCCGCTACTGGCCCGCGGATCGGTGGAGCCCGGGGCGGGAGCAGGAGAGCTTCGACAAGCAGTACCTCCGCGACTGGCTGCTGCGCGAGGAGGCGGCGGGCCGCTGGAACCGGCAGCCGCCGGGACCGCACCTCCCCGCGGACGTGGTGGAGCAGACCATCGCCCGCTATCAGGAGGCGGCCAAGCGGCTCGGAGGGGTCTGAGCTCGAACGGCCGTCGCTCCCGCCCGCGCCCCGCCGCGGTCAGCGCTCCGCCGCGTCGATTACGTTCCGCAGGAGCATCGCCACCGTCACCGGGCCGACGCCGCCAGGGACCGGCGAGATGTGGCCGGCCACCTGCGACACCGCCTTGAAGTCCACGTCCCCCACCGTGACGCTCCGACCTTCCGGCGTGGTGATGCGGTTGATGCCCACGTCCACCACCACGGCGCCGGGCTTCACCATCTCCGCGCCGATCAGCCCCGGCACGCCGGCGGCCGCCACCAGCACGTCCGCGTCCCGGGCCATCGCGGGGAGCCCGCGGGTCCAGCGGTTGGTGCTGATCACGGTGGCCTCCTGGCGCATGAGGAGCACGGCGATCGGCTTCCCCACGATGTTGCTCGCCCCCACCACCACGGCGTTGGCGCCGCGGAGCGTCACTCCGGTGCGGTCGATCATGTGCAGCACCGCCAGCGCCGTGCACGG
>CAYWNX010000281.1:0-3931 GCA_964459735.1 uncultured Dechloromonas sp.
TGCCGAGCTGCACGCCGAAGACGACAAGAAGGTGCACGAACTGGCCGACGCCCGCAACCAGGCTGACGGCATGGTGCACATGGTCAAGAAATCGCTGACCGAATACGGCGACAAGCTGGATGCGGCCGAAAAAGCTACCATCGAAGCCGCTATCAAGGATGTCGAGGACGTGCTGCGCGACGGCGACAAGGAAGTCATCGTCGCGAAGACCGAAGCCCTATCCCAGGCTGCACAGAAACTCGGCGAGAAGATGTACGCCCAGCAGCAGTCGGCTGATGCTGCCGCCGGTGCCGGTGCCGAAGCTGGCGCCCAGCAGGCCAAGAAGGACGAAGGCGATGTGGTTGACGCCGAGTTCACCGAGGTCAAGGACAAGAAGTAATCTGACTTCACCCTACGGCGTCGGGCCCGCGGATACCCTCCGACGGCGCTCGGCGCCTTTGTCACTTGATGGGCAGGAAAGATGTCAAAACGCGACTTTTACGAAATTCTCGGCGTCAACCGCGACGCCAGTGAAGAAGAGATTAAAAAGGCCTACCGCAAGCTGGCCATGAAGCACCACCCCGACCGCAATCCGGACAATCCGGCGGCCGAGGAAAAATTCAAGGAAGGCAAGGAAGCTTACGAGATTCTGTCGGATAGCCAGAAACGTGCCGCCTACGATCAGTATGGCCATGCCGGCATTGACCCGCAAGCCGGCATGGGCGGCGGTGGTTTCGGCGGTGGCGGCGGTTTTGGTGATGCCTTCGGCGGCATTTTCGATGAAATATTCGGTGGCCGCGGCGGCGGTGGCGGCGGTGGTCGCTCCAACATTTATCGTGGTGCCGACCTTCGCTACAACCTGGAAATCACGCTGGAACAGGCCGCCCACGGCACGGAAACGAAGATTCGCATTCCGACCATGGAAGTCTGCGAGCCGTGCCACGGCAGCGGCGCCAAGCCCGGGACGCAGCCGAAGACTTGCCCGACCTGTAGCGGTTCCGGCCAGGTTCGCCTGCAACAGGGCTTTTTCTCCATCCAGCAGACTTGTCCGAAATGTCACGGTACCGGCCGCTACATTCCGGAACCCTGCAAGAGCTGCGCTGGCGCCGGTCGCGTCAAGCAGCACAAGACGCTGGCGGTCAAGATTCCGGCTGGCGTCGATGAGGGCGATCGGATACGTCTGGTTGGCGAAGGTGAACATGGCGTCAATGGTGGCCCGCCGGGCGATCTCTACGTCCAGATTCACCTCAAGCAGCACACGGTGTTCACACGCGACCACAATGACCTGCATTGCGAAATGCCGATCTCCTTCACCACGGCTGCATTGGGTGGCGAGATTGAAATTCCGACGCTGGACGGCGCTGCCGCCATCAAGATTCCGGCGGAAACTCAATCCGGACGGGTCTTCCGCCTGCGCGGCAAGGGTATCAAGGGAGTCCGTAGCCATACGCACGGCGATCTGATGTGCCATGTGGTGGTCGAAACGCCGGTCAATCTGACCGAGCGCCAGAAGGAACTGCTGCGCGAACTTGACGAATCTAGCCGCGACAACAATGCCAAGCACAACCCGCGCGCCAAGTCCTGGATGGACAAGGTCAAGGAGTTCTTCGAGGACTGATCCCGCAGATTGATTCCTGGCTTCAACATTGCCCCGCTGCTGCAGAAAATCTGCAACGGCGGGGCAAATTCATTTTTGGCCATTTTTCCCGGTTGACCGCAGCAAACTCCATCTATGACCAAAGTCAGGAAAAGAGCTGTTCCCGCGCCGATGATCGACTGCTAGAATCATTGGATAACAACCGGGGAGAGTAAGAATGCAAGTCCTGAAGCGGCTGGCCGCAGTTGGTGCAATTGCTTTTTCCACGCTGAGCTGGGCAACCGACCCTGGTCTTACCGACACCGTAATCACGATTGGCATGTCGGCACCGCTCTCGGGGCCGAATGGTGCTTATGGCATCGATATGCGACAAGCCATCCAGGCCTATTTCGAGCAGTTGAACAAGGCCGGCGGCATCAACGGCCGCAAACTGGAACTCGTGGCGCTCGACGACGGTTACGAAACCGAACGCGCTGTTGCCAACACCAAGACCTTGCTGCAGGAAAACAAGGCTTTTGCCTTGCTCGCTTATTACGGCTCCAGCCCAACGACCGAAGTATTGAATACCGTTACCGGCCCGGCCAAAGTTCCGCTGGTGGGAACGATCTCCGGAGCCAGTTCATTGCGCGAACCGATCAGCGCAAATCCGAATTCGCGTTACATGTTCAATGCCCGCGCCAGCTATGGCGACGAAACCGATACCATCGTCGAGCAGTTGGTATCCCTCGGCATCAAGCGCATTGCCGTGTTGTATCAAAATGACGGCTTTGGGAAATCCGGCCTGGATGGCGTATCGGCTGCGTTACGCAAACACTCACTGGAACCGGTTGCAGCGGGTCACGTCGAGCGCATTTCGCTCGAGGTGACCACGGCCGTCGAATCGATCAGCAAGGCCAGCCCCCAGGCGGTAGTCATGGTCACGCTGTACAAACCGACCGCCGCTTTCGTCAAGGCAATGAAAAAAATTGGTCAAAACCCGATGTTCATGACCCTTTCTCCGGTCGGCACCGAGCAACTCATTCAGGAACTCGGCCCGGAAGCAAGAGGCATAGGCATTTCCCAGGTCGTGCCCTATCCGTGGAACGATGTCACGCCGGTTGTCCGTGAATATCAAAAACTGGTCAGCAAACCAGGCAGTTATTCCTATTACGGCATGGAGGGCTACCTGATGGCCCGTACCTTGGTCGAGGGCCTGAAGCGCGCCGGGCGGGACATCAGCCGGGAGAAACTGGTTTCGGCGCTGGAGAGCATGAATAACGTCGACTTTGGCGGCTACCGCGTCAACTATTCGGCAACTGCCCGCCAAGGCTCGCGCTTCGTCGAGCTGACGGTGGTCGGACCGGGCGGCAAGATTCTGAAGTGATTGCTCCGGTCAACACGTAAAAACGGCCCTTTTTCAGGGCCGTTTTTACGTGCCGGAATTTCAGGCACGTCGCCAGGTGCTTCCCTGCGCGCTGTCATCGAGCACGATGCCCGCCGCCTTTAATTCGTCACGAATGCGATCCGCCTCGGCAAAGTTCTTGGCTTTTTTGGCAGCGGCGCGCTCGGCAATCATCTGTTCAATAGCCGCCTCATCCAAACCAGCGTTGCCGGCACCACCCTGCAGGTAGGCCATCGGCTCACGTTCCAGCAAGCCGATGACCCCACCCAGCGCCTTGAGTAGCGCTGAGAGTTCGACGCTACGCTGACGATTCACTTCACCGGCAAGTTCAAAAAGAACGGCGATCGCCCCGTGCGAATCGAAATCCTCATTCAGCGCCAACTTGAAGCGGGCGGCGAAATCATTGCTCCAGTCGATGTCCACCGCAGCACTTGGCGGCACGTCGCGCAGCGTAAAGTACAGGCTGTCCAGGCTGCGCTTGGCATCGTCCAAGTGGGCGTCGGAGTAATTCAAGGGGCTGCGGTAATGGGCGCGCAGAATGAAGTAACGCACCACCTCGGCATCGTAGCGCCCGAGGACTTCGCGAATGGTAAAAAAGTTACCCAGGGATTTCGACATTTTTTCGTTGTCGACCCGGACAAAGCCGTTGTGCATCCAGTAATTGACGAAAGAGCACTCGTGCGCGCCTTCGGACTGGGCAATCTCGTTCTCGTGGTGTGGAAACTGCAGATCCTGTCCGCCGCCATGAATATCGAAATGCTGGCCGAGCAGCTTCGAGCTCATCGCCGAGCACTCGATATGCCAGCCCGGGCGGCCTTCGCCCCACGGTGATTGCCAGGCCGGTTCGCCCGGCTTGGCGTGCTTCCAGAGGACGAAATCGAGCGGATCCTGCTTGGCCGAATCGACTTCGATCCGTTCGCCAGCGCGCAGATCGTCCAGCGACTTGCCGGAAAGCTTGCCGTAACCGTCAAACT
>CAYWNX010000282.1:0-3918 GCA_964459735.1 uncultured Dechloromonas sp.
GATAAACGTCGAGCAGGCCAGTTGCCAGATCGCGCAAATCTTCCAGCGATTCGAGGATGTGCACGGTGTGGTCATAAACGTCGCGGAGATACAACTGCATCTCCGGGCGAAAAAAGTCGCCGGCATCCCGATGCAACGTGCCGAGAAGCTCACGCAGTGGGTGCAGGTTGCGCCGCAGGTAGGAGGCGCAGCGCTTGAACTGGTGGATGCCTTCCAGCGTTGCTGGGGTGGCGTGTCCGAGAATGTTGTTCTCCAGCGTCTCGGCGTGCTCATAGAGTTGCTCGATGACGCCGAAATAGCTATCTACCACCGAGTTGATCAGTGAATAGGCCAGCATATCGACGCCGCCCTTGCGCAGGCTGGCATGATCGGCGCGCAGGCGCTGGCGCACCGGCTCAAAGGTTTTGGACTGCCTCTCCTGAAAACTCAGCACGTAGTCGCGACCGATGACCAGACTGATCTGGTCCTGGCTGAGATCAAGTTGTCCTTCTTTCAACTCATAGCGATGCAGGACGAGATAGAGATAGTCCTCATAAGCATCGATTTTTTGCCGCTGGACATTATTCAGAATGTCTTCCTGAACCAGCGGGTGAAGCGCAAAGATGTTGCCGATGGCGGCCAGATCGGCGGGGTTGTGCGCCCCATAGATATTGGCCCAGCGGGTGGCAAAGTTTCTGGGCTGGCTACCGAGGGCGGCAGGAGTCGGTAATTGCGCTTCGAACAAGCCGTGCTCGTCGAAGTCAATGACTGAAAAGCTCGCTGCACTGGTCTTGATTTCGCCGATGTGTATCAGCGAACCTGGCGGCAATCCCGCCTTGCGCGAGCGCAGCTTTTTCGGCTTGCTCATTGGCGAGTAATCAGATTGATCGCCTGCGCCGCCGCGGCCATGCCGAATACCGACGTGACACAGACCGAAGAGCCGAAGCCCGCGCAATTCAGCCCAGCCGGTCCGCGTTCGGCATCGCAAGTGGTGTTCTTGTCCGGATAGCGCAGGGGTTCGGTCGAAAATACTGCCGATACGCCGAACTTCTTTTTGCCATCGCGCGGAAAGCCATAATCACGGCGCAATACTGAACGGAGTTTGGCGAGCAGAGGGTCTTGTACCGTCTGACTAAGATCGGCGACGCGCACCTGCGTCGGGTCCAGTTGCCCACCAGCCGCGCCGGCAACAATAATCGGCAATTTCTGGCGGCAGCAGAAGGCAACCATCGCCGCCTTGGCTTGCATCTGATCGATAGCGTCGATGACGGCGGAAAAATCTTGCCCCAGAATTTCGCCCACATTCTCCGGGGTGACAAAATCCTCGATGCAATTCACCTGGCAATCCGGGTTGATGGCGTGAATGCGTTCAGCCATGGCGAGCACCTTGGCCTTGCCATAAATATCACCCAGCGCATGAATCTGCCGGTTGGTATTGGATTCAGCCACCATATCGAGGTCGACCGCAGTAATCCGGCCCACGCCCGTTCGGGCCAGCGCCTCGGCGCTCCAGGAGCCGACGCCGCCAATGCCGACGATACAAACATGCGCCTGGCGCAAACGCTCGGCTCCTTCTGTGCCATACAGGCGCGCTACGCCACCAAAGCGGCGTTCATGGTCAACGGACATTAGTTCTCAACGGTTTTGCGAATGACCGCGTTGAATGGCGCAATCCATTCCGGGGCAAACTGATTGTCACAAGCGTTGATTTCGGCAACGGCGCGCAGCACCGAACGATTTTTCCCCCGGTGAATGTGCTTCAGCATCACCGCTTCGAAGGCGTCGACAATCGCCATAATCTTGGCACCAGCGCAAATATCGCCGTTCCGCAACTCGTTCGGATAACCGCCACCGTCCGGCATTTCGTGATGCTGGGCAACAATTTCGGCGGCAGTTTCCCAGCCCGGCACGCGTTGCAGTAGCCCGCCAGCAAAACCCGGGTGGTTACGTAAGGCTAGCTTGTCTTCTGCGGTCATTTTTCCGATCTTGAGCCAGATTGCTTCCGGCAACAGCATCATCCCGACATCGTGCAGATAAACCGCCGCTTCAAGCTGGACGGGATCAACGGCGCTACCGCCTGCTTTATTGGTTTCCAGTGCCAGGCGCAAGATACGCATGGTGCGTCCCTTGAACAGCGGTGAACGGCTTTCCAGCTGTAGCGCCAGCGAGCGGAAAAACTGCAGGTCGCTACTGGCATTGACCTGTTCGCGCTTGGGGGTTGCGACATGTGGTGCCCGAGTCGAGATTTCTTCGATAATCGGTGAAAATCCGGTGACCGTTTCAATCAATTCGGCGCATTGGTTGTCAATGTTCTCTGCACTGGCCTGCGAAAGCATTTCCAGGCCTTGCACCAGATCCAGCAGATGCAGGTTATCCAGCGGCTTGCGGGCGAGCAAGGCGCACGTTGCCAGTTCCAGGCGGTCGATGGTGAGCAGGATCAACTCGGCGAGCAAATCGGAGAAGGGGATTTCGCCTTCCCGAAAACGCGCCATCATGGTTTCGATCGGGTGCGTAATCGCCACGCCCAACTCAAATTTGCAAAGGGCAGAGTCGCCCTTGATGTTATGAACGGCACGAAAAAGATCGGCGATGGCTTCGCGGTCTTCCGGCATCCTTTTCAGGCGGGCGACATCGCGCTCAACCTCGGGAGCTCGGTCAGTCAGGACGTCGGCAAACTCTTCCAAAGCCGGACGATCCTGAATGACGGGCGCTATGATCGAGCGAATATCCATCCCTGTCTCACTTGTCCGTTTCTAATTCGCCGAGTTTAGCCCAAACCGTCGCCGATTCAGAGTGCATCCTTGATTTGCCGGTCTTGACTGCCCCTGCTCTGCCACCTAAGATTCCGCGCTTCAAAACAGAATTGCCTATCGTGACACTGGAACATTTTTCCGCCTTGATCGGCCCTGACATGAATGCCGTCGATGCGGTCATTCGCAGGCGTCTGCATTCCGACGTCGCGCTCGTCCGGCAGGTTGCCGAGTACATCATCCACAGCGGCGGCAAGCGCATGCGTCCAGCCCTTGTATTGCTGGCTGCCGGGGCCTTGGGCTATCAAGGCAATCAACATCACGAGATGGCCGCCGTCATCGAGTTCATCCATACCGCCACGCTCCTGCACGATGACGTGGTCGACGAATCGGCGCTGCGGCGCGGTCGTGATACGGCCAATGCCATCTTCGGCAATGCCGCCAGTGTTCTGGTCGGTGACTTCCTCTACTCCCGCGCCTTCCAGATGATGGTCGAAGTCGACGACATGCGCGTCATGCGCGTTCTCTCGGATGCGACCAACATCATTGCCGAGGGCGAAGTCCTGCAATTGATGAACTGCCATGACGCCGATGTCGACGAAGCGCGTTACATGCAGGTCATCCACTACAAAACGGCCAAACTCTTTGAGGCAGCAGCACAACTCGGTGCGATTCTGGGCCAGGCGTCGCCGGAACTTGAGCAGGCGCTGACGGTTTACGGCAAACATCTCGGTACAGCTTTTCAACTCGTTGATGACGTTCTCGACTACTCCGGTCAAGAAGCCGATACCGGCAAACATATCGGCGATGACCTCGCCGAAGGCAAGCCAACTCTGCCCCTGATTTATGTCATGCAGCACGGTACAACAGAGCAAGCCGCCTGCGTTCGCAAAGCCATCGAAGAAGGTGGTCGTGAAGACTTTCCGGCTGTGCTGGAGGCCATCCGCAGCAGCGGTGCTCTGGAGCATGCGAGAGCACGTGCTGCCCAGGAAGCTGAACTCGCCAGAGTGTCAATTGAGTGCTTGGGGGCTTCAAATTATAAAAAAGCTCTGCTACAATTGACGCTCTTTGCAGTTGAGCGGAATCATTAGTTCTCTCAAAAACGTCGGAGTGTAGCTCAGCCTGGTAGAGCACTGCGTTCGGGACGCAGGGGTCGCAAGTTCGAATCCTGTCACTCCGACCAAATGCT
>CAYWNX010000283.1:0-3888 GCA_964459735.1 uncultured Dechloromonas sp.
CTCGGACAACGAAGAAATGCTGGCCAAGCTCGAAGCCGGGGCGGTCGGTTATGACCTCATCGTGCCCACCGGCAATGCCGTCGAATCGCTGATCCGGCGGAAGGCCTTGCGCCAACTCGACAAAACGCAGTTGCCGCGCCTGAGCAACCTCAACCCCGACTACCTGAACACCTGGTTCGATCCCGGCAACCGCTACTCCGTGCCCTATGCCTACACGGTGACACTGATCGGCTACAACGCCGAAAAACTACGCGAGCGCGATCTGCCAACGAACACCTGGGCCCTGATTTTCGAGCCGAAGTATCTGAAAAAACTCAAAGGCCGGGTCAGCGTCATGAACAGCGCCCGGGAGCTGATGGCGGCGGCAATGATTTACCTCGGTTACCCGGTGCATGAAACCGACCCGGCCAAATGGGAGGCAGCCAAACGCCTGATCCTGCGCGCCAAACCTTACTGGGCCACGTTCTCGAACAGCACCTACATCAAGGATCTGGCGATCGGGAATATCTGGGTGGCGCAGGGCTACTCCAACGACATGTTCCGCGCCCGCGCCGATGCCAGCGCCGCCCAGCGTCCTTTCCGGATCAATTTTTCCATCCCGAAGGAAGGCGCCGTCCTGGCGCTGGACAGTTTCGTCATCCACCGCTCGGGTGCGCGCCCCGATCTCGCCCACGCCTTTATCAACTTCATGCTGGATGGCGACAATGCCGCCGATGTCTCCAACCTGATCGGCGCCGGTAACCCGAACGCCGCCGCGATGCCGCTGATTCACCACGAAATTGCCGACAACTCGGCGATTTTTCCAGCTTCAGCAGAAACTCAAAAACTGCAAATGTTGCGCGATTTTGACGTCCGTAGCCGTCGCCTGATGTCACGCCTGTGGACCGAAATCAAGGTTCGCTAGCGGCAATTGCGAGCGAACTGGCTACCAATATGGCAGGAAACAAAATACGCCCCGCCGGGAATTACCGGCAGCGGCGCGGCCAAACTTACCTCACTTCGATCGTGACGCTTCGCCCAGACTTCCCGCCAGCGCGGCGCAGCATATCGGCAATATCGGTATTCGCATTCTTCAGCGCAATATCCAGTGCCGTCTCGCCGGATTCCAGGGTTTTAGAGGGATCAGCCTTGTTGGCCAGCAACAGCCTGGCCACTTCCAGATGACCGCCACGAGAAGCAGCGATCAAGGGCGTCGTGCCGTTCTCGCTCGGCGCATTGACGTCAGCCCCGGCCTTGATCAGCACCCTGGCAATATCGAGATGACCACTTAAAGCAGCATAGGCCAACGGTGTCCAGCCCGAGGTGTTGACGTTGGCGCCGCCGGCGACCAGCAGTTCAACCACCTTGAGATGACCGCGGAATGCGGCCAGCCGCAGCGCGGTATCACCGGCCGAATTACGGGCATTCAACTTGGCGCGGTGCTTGATCAGAAAATCAACCAACTCGGCATGGCCATCACGCGCCGCCAGCATCAGCAGCGTGTTGCCATCGATATCCGTCGTATCGATCGAGGCGCCTTTATTGACGATTTCCGCCACCTCGCCGGTATCACCCATCCTGGCCGAGTTAATCAGGTCATCGTAAGTTGCTGCGCTGACCAACAAGGGAAGTGCGAAGGCAATTACTGCGGTCAACAGTCTTTTTTTCATGATTTTCAAGGCCGTTTAGCGTGTTTGAACAAAGTGAAGAAATTATGGGTCGTCGCCTCGACGATCGTTTCCAGAGGAACCGAGCGCAGTCGGGCGATTTCTTCAGCCACATAACGAACATAGGCCGGTTGGTTGGGCTTGCCGCGATAAGGAACCGGCGCCAGATAAGGCGAATCCGTTTCAACCAGCAAGCGGTCAAGCGGGCATTTCTGGGCCACTTCCTTGACGATCGTCGCATTCTTGAAGGTCACAATGCCGGAAAAAGACAGATAGAAGCCAAGATCAAGGGCCTGCCGACCAATTTCCCAGCTTTCGGTAAAACAGTGCATGACGCCGCCCACCGTGTCGGCGCCCTCTTCCCGCATGAGGCGCAAGACATCCTCAGCCGAATCGCGGGTATGAATGACCAGCGGCTTGCCACAACGTTTTGCCGCCCGGATGTGGCGGCGAAAACGCTCGCGCTGCCATTCGGGTTTATCTTTTTGCCAGTAATAATCCAGACCGGTTTCGCCGATGGCGATCACCTTCGGGTGCGACGCCAGTTCAACCAGTTGATCTTCGGCAGGCTCCTCGACATCGGTATATTCAGGATGAACGCCAACGCTGGCAAACAGGCGATCATCCGCCTCGGCAATGGCCAGAACCTTGGGAAAATCTTCCAGATTGACACCGATGCAGAGGGCGAATTCAACCTGGTTCTCCCGCATGCGCTGCAGGACTTCCGGCAAACGATTGGCCAGATCAGGAAAATCGAGATGGCAATGCGAATCGACCAGCATCATAGCCAATCAGAGCGTGTGCGTGGGCCGCGTCGATTGCATGACGCTGCCGAGAAGGCCTTCAATCTTGCGGCGCGCTTCCTGGCCACTTTCGTCGTTATTGAAATGCACGCCAATGCCCTGGGCGCGGCCATTCTGCGCACCGGCCGGCGTGATCCAGACAACAGCGCCGGCAATCGGCAATTTGGCCGGGTCTTCCATCAACGAAAGGAGCATGAAAACCTCGTCGCCGACGCTGTAATTGCGCGTCGTTGGAATAAAAATACCGCCACAACGCAAATGCGGCATGAATGCCGCATAAAGCGCCGATTTTGAATTGATATTCAGCGAGAGAACACTGGGGCGCTGGGGCGCTGGTTTGACTTCACTCATTGTTGATCAATTGGCAAACAAGGCTCGGTAGTCCAGAAAAAGGCCTTCCAGAAAAAGGCGCGGATTAAGCGGTTGCTCAGCTTCCTGGCGGCGCGAAATCAGGTCGCGATAGGAATGAATCAAGCGTGCGGCAGGAATCATAGCAGCCAGCCCCGCGATTGTAGTGGCCTGGGGCAGAAAATAGCGAACGGGCATGCCATTCCTGGCCAGTGTCAGATCAACCAGCCATTTTTGCAGTGCATCGACGATATTTTTGAGCAAGAGTTTTCCCTTGCTGTCCTTGACCGCTTTTTCGATTTCGCCGGCCAAACTGAGCGGATCAAGGTTTTTCCCGGCGGACAAACGCTTGATCAGGGTTTCCAGCCAGACCAGTTGTCCGGAAGCCGAAAGCTCCAGCGCCAGCCCCGGCGAGCCACCGGCCAACGCCAGCCAGCGCCCGGCATCGGGAACTCCTTCGTCAGCCAGAACCTTCTCGGCCTGCTTGGTAACGGGCAGAGGAACGGGCACCACCTGGCAGCGACTACGGATCGTCGGCAGCAGGCGCATCGGCTCACTTGAAACCAATAAAAACAAGGTACTTGGACCTGGTTCTTCAAGTGTCTTGAGAAGTGCGTTTGCGGTATTGCGATTCATCGCTTCCGTCGGGTTCACCACAACAATCCGCAAACCGCCACGGTGCGTGCCCACATTCAGGAATTCGTCCAGACCCCGAACCTGATCGATGGTGATCTGCTGACTTGGCTTTTTCTTCGTATCTTCCAGATCCGCTTCCTCACTCAGGGCATCCGGTTGCAACAAGCGAAAATCAGGGTGATTGCCTTGGGCATACCAGTTGCAGGGAAGGCATTTGCCGCAAGCCTGGCCATCCGGTTGTTGCTGCTCACAGAGCAAACTGGCCGCAAATTGCATCGCCAGATCGAACTTGCCCAGGCCTTTCTGTCCGATCAGCAACAGCGAATGCGGCAAACGCTCACGTCTGGCCTGAAGCCCTGACCAAACGTTTTTGTGAAGCTCAATAACATTCATAAACAAATAGTTAAAACTGTTTTTTCAAGTGCTTTACGAATATTTTCAAGGCTGTTATTGGC
>CAYWNX010000284.1:0-3876 GCA_964459735.1 uncultured Dechloromonas sp.
CCGCTTCGGTGATGGTGTCCAGCAGGTGATCGATGAGGTAGGTGTCGTTGCCGGCGCCGCCAATCAGGGTATCGATGCCAGTGCCGCCGTCGAGAACGTCATTGCCGCCCAGGCCCGACAGCAGGTTATTGCCGCTGTTGCCGTTGATCAGATTATCGAGCGCATTGCCGGTACCGCTGAGGTCTGCTACCCCGGATAGCGTAAGGTTCTCGATATTCGCGGTCAGGGTGTAGTCGACGGTTGCCAGAACGCTGTCGTTGCCTGCGACAGGGTTCTCCTGCACCAGGTCGCCCGTGTTGTCCACGATGTACCTGTCGTTGCCGGCCCCGCCTGCAAGCACGTCGTCGCCGGCGCCGCCATCGAGGATATTGGCAGCGCTGTTGCCGGTCAGGATGTTGGCCAGCGAATTGCCGGTGGCATTGATACCGGCGATTCCGCCCAGCGTGAGGTTCTCGACGTTCGCAGACAGCGTGTAGCTCACTGTCGCCAGCACGCTGTCGTTGCCCTGGTCGGGATTTTCCAGCACAACGTCCCCCGTGGCGTCCACAATGTAACTGTCGTTACCGGCCCCGCCAGCCAGCAGGTCGTTGCCGACACCGCCGTCGAGCGTGTTGTTTCCGCTGTTGCCGATCAAGGTATTCGCGGCAGCGTTGCCGCTGCCTGTTAAGTCGGCGGTTCCCTGCAATTCCAGTCGTTCCAGGCCGGCGCCGAGGGTGTAGTTGATCGACGCGCGCACCGTGTCGGCGCCACCCAAAGTCGCGGCCAGGGCCGTCGGCACCACGAAGATGTCCCAAGAGCCATTGCTGTCGCCGGCGACAAGGTTGCTCGCGTAGCTCTCGAACGTCACGTAACCCCCGTCGGCGGAGATCGCGGACTTGAAGCTCGAACCGTTTCCCTGCGTGCCGCTGCTGGCGATGGAAATCCGCGTTACGATACCTGTCGTGAGATCCTTGAGGAAGATATCCGGCAGATTGTTGGTATCGCCGGCAACAAGGTTGCTTGCAGTGCTCTCGAAGCTCACGTAGCGCCCGTCGGCGGAGATCGCGGCGTTGTAGCTGTGACCGCTTGCCTGGGCGCCGTCACTCGTAGTGGAAACCCGCGTCATGGTTCCGGTCTGAAGATCCTTGACGAAGATGTCCGTGGCGCCATTGACGTCGCCGCCGTCGACGAGGTTACTCGCGTCGCTATCGAATGCCACGTAACGCCCGTTGGCGGAGATCGCGGCGTTATAGCTGGAACCGCTTGCCTGGGAGCCGTTGCTCGAGGTCGAAACCCGCGTCGTGGCCCCGGTCAGGAGATTCTTGACGAAGATGTCCAACTGACCGTTGGTATCGCCGGCGACGAGGTTGCTCGCGTAGCTCTCGAACGCCACGTAACGTCCGTCGGCAGAGATCGCGGCGTTGTAACTGTGATTGCTCCCCTGCGCGCCATTGCTGGCGGTGGAAACCCGCGTGAGAATACCGGTCTGGAGGTCCTTGACGAAAACATCCTGATCGCCATTGACATCGTCGGCGACGAGGTTGCTTGCTTCGCTATCGAATGTCACGTAACGCGCGTCGGCGGAGAGTTCTGGATTCTGGCTAAAGCTGTTCCCCTGCGTGCCGTTGCTCGCGGTTGAAACTCGCACAAGGATGCCGGTCTGGAGGTCCTTGACGAAGACGTCTTCCTGCCCGTTGGTATCATTTTCAACGAGGTTGTTCGCACTGCTTTGGAAGGTCACGTAATGCCCGTCGGCAGAAAGCGCGGCGTTGTTGCTCGGATTATTCGCCTGGCTGCCATCGCTCGCAGTGGAAGCCCGCAGAGTCACACCGGTCGACAGGTCCTTGAGGAAGATATCCTGCTGGCCGTTGCTGTCGCCTGGAACGAGGTTGCTTGCGGCGCTCTCGAATACCACGTAACGGCCATCGGCGGAGAGTGCGGCATTCTGGCTTGCGCTGTTCGCCTGCGTGCCGTGGCTCGCGGTTGAGACGCGTTGCTGCGTATAAAACTCCAGCGCAAGGTCGCCGGTCGCATCGACGACGTAGATATCGTCGCCCGCGCCACCCCACATCGCGTCATTGCCGGCGCCACCGTCGAGTGTGTCGTTGCCGGTACCGCCGTTCAGCGTATCGTTGCCGGTGCCGCCGTTCAGCGTATCGTTGCCGGCGCCGCCGTTGAGCGTATCGTTGCCTGCGCCACCGGTCAGAGTGTCGTTTCCCGCAGTTCCGTCAATCAAGGCCAAGGTGCCGACAAAAGTCGGCGCCGACAGCACGGCGGATTGAATTGGTCCGGACGAGCTTTCCAATACCCAATCGCCGCCCTGACCGGTCAGGTCATCGGAGGCCGCCACATCCGCCCCGGTAAAAAGAGCCAGCTGCTCCATGTAATGCTGGCCAGTCCGGCCCGCCGCAACGTTGCAGCCATAAAGGAGGATGTCGCCGGATTCGGCAAGCGCACCGCCAATCTGCACCAAACTTGCCGAATAGCTTTCAATGTTGGCGGCGCTGAGCACCGTGTCGCCGAGATACAACGTCCCCTCGTCGCCGTGGGAAATGACGTGGATTGCATCCAGATCGGTGTAGCCCGCCAGAATTCGCGCCATCTGCACTACACCGTCCTCCCTAGGATTCAGGAGAAACCATTCCGTCCCGTCGTCCAGGCCGGCGATCAGGGTATCGATGTCGCCAACCTTGGAGTCGATGAAGGCGATGATGGAACTCATGGCAATTACCTCTGTTTGTTACCGGTACGTGATCGGATACCGAATGTCACCGTGCCGGGGTAGGTTCAAACCGACAGGATGCGGCTAACGCTTGACCGCAAAGCATCGCTCGCGCAACATTCATCTCGCATTGACATCATCGACCGCCTTGCCCGAGCTTTCGGGGGGTGAATCCGCCCGAGCAACTCAAAGTGCCGAATCGGCGCAAGAAGTGTTTTCGTCGATTCAGCTGACACTCTGACTCAGTCCAACTGCTCCTCATGCATCGTCGGTGAGACATGGTTTAATGATAGATGAATCATACCAAGATTGTGGAACGAAATGTGGCTTCGCAGGACTGAAAGGAACCGCCGGTCTGCATTGAGCCCAGCCATGCACGACCTCGAAATTCGCGGACCGGCGACGATAAGCTTGCAGTTGGTCCGAACCCGCCGATCGACCCGGCCGACATCATCCCGCTGATCCAGTCCGATCGCAGCTTCAAGCTGGCCGGCCCGGACAAGCTCACCTGGCAGAAGCCGACCGCCGCGCTCAGGGAGCGGGTGGCGGCGGTGAAGGAACTTTTCCGCAGGCTGAAGCGCTGACGCGCCTGCGCCGGTCGGCGAGCCTCGCGGAGCCCGACGAGGGCCCGCTCGGAAAAATGCTGCCGACTCCCGTCGCCGCAAGCCCGGGCGCAACCGTGCTGGACTCGTGCGCCGGCAAGCCGGCGACTCCCGGCGCATCTGCATGTCGCCGATCCTTGCGCTATGCTTGCACCATTGGAAGGCAAAATTCTCGAGGGAAGCGGCATGCCGAAGCTGGTTATCAACGCGAATGGTCAACTGCTCGGGGAATTCCCGATCAACAAGGACCGGCTGGTCATTGACAGCAAGGCGTCCAATGAGATTCCCCTCGACAATGTCAATGCCGACAACGAGCATGCGGTAATCACCCGCTGCGGCGATCTCTACGTCATCGAGGATCTTGGCAGCGTAAATGGCACCTTCGTGCACGACAGGAAGATCACCCGGCTGCTGCTGAGCGACGAGGACCTGATTTCGGTCGGAAACTGCCAACACCGCTTCGTCGAGGAAGATGTCAAGCGCGGCGATGCCGGCCCGTCGGCGAACTAGGCCAGGGCGCCGGCGGCAGACGCAGGCAAACCGCCACAGGCGCCGCAGGCCAGGCGCCCCGCG
>CAYWNX010000285.1:0-1958 GCA_964459735.1 uncultured Dechloromonas sp.
GTTCTTCAACCTGCCGACCATCCTCACCACCAGCTTCGAAACCGGCCCCAACGGCCCGCTGGTCCCCGAGCTGAAAGCGCAGTTCCCGGATGCTCCCTACATTGCCCGTCCCGGCCAGATCAACGCCTGGGACAACGAGGACTTCGTCAAGGCCGTCAAGGCCACCGGCAAGAAGCAGTTGATCATCGCCGGCGTGGTGACCGAGGTGTGCGTTGCCTTTCCGGCGCTGTCGGCGCTCGAAGAAGGTTTTGAGGTCTTCGTCGTGACCGACGCCTCCGGAACCTTCAACGAGCTGACCCGGCACTCCGCCTGGGATCGCATGTCGGTTGCCGGGGCGCAACTGATGACCTGGTTCGGCGTGGCTTGCGAACTGCATCGCGACTGGCGCAATGACATCGAGGGCCTCGGCGCCCTGTTCTCGAACCACATTCCCGATTATCGTAACCTGATCAGCAGCTATATGACCCTCAAGGCCGGGAAGTAAAGCCGGCTGCATGTCCGGCACCTCGTTCGGAAACTTTTGACGGGTGCCGATTGTCATTGACAGCCAGCCTGCTGGCATGACGAAATGCAAGCGGATTGCAGGGCATTGACGCAATAAACGGATTTGAAGAACATTTTTTGTTGTGGGAAACATCAACCCCAGGGAGAGTAACGATGTCGCTGAAATACCTCGGAATTACCGGCAGTCTGCGTCAGAAATCGACGAACAAGGGGCTGCTGCGTGCCGCTCAGGCGAATTTGCCCGCTGGCGTCAGCATGGAGTGCGCGGATCTGTCCGACATTCCGTTCTACAACGCCGATCTGACTGAAAAGCCGGCGGCGGTGCGGCGCGTGCTGGATCGAATCGGCTGTGCCGATGCGCTGGTGCTGGCCTGCCCGGAGTACAACTATTCGATGGCACCCGCCTTGAAGAACATTCTCGACTGGGCATCCCGCGAACCGGACAACGCCCTGCTTGCCGGCAAGGCAGTCGCCATTCTGGGGGCCGGCGGCGGGATGGGAACCTCGCGCTCGCAATATCACTTGCGTCAGGTTTGCGTCTTTCTCGATCTTCATCCCTTGAACAAGCCCGAGGTTTTTGCCAACGCCTTTGCCGGCGCCTTCGATGCCGAGGGCAATCTGACCGATGAACGCCTGACCAGACTGGTGGCCGATCAGATGCAGGCGCTGGCCAACTGGAGCCGCAGGATCAGGGCCTGAACCCCCACTGGGAGCGTCATGGAACTAGCCGATATTGTCCGGACTTTGCGCGAGGATGCCGTTTCCGTCATCTTCGTCAATGTCCTGCTGCAACAACTCGGACTGCCGGTACCGGCGGTGCCGACCTTGTTGCTGGCCGGCAGTCTGGCCGCCGGCCCCGGGCAGCTGGGGCAGATTCTGGCGGCGGCCATCGTCGCCTCGGTCATCGCCGACTGGGTCTGGTATGGCGCCGGCAAGCTCTTTGGCTACCGGGTGCTGGCGGGCTTGTGCAAGCTTTCGATCAATCCGGCCTCCTGCGTCAGTCAGACCGAAGCGAGGTTCATCCGCTGGGGCATTTCCTCGCTGGTGGTCGCCAAGTTCATTCCCGGCTTTTCGACCGTGGCACCACCGATCGCCGGCGCCTTGCGCATGTCGCTGCCCGGTTTCCTGCTCGCTTCGGCAGTCGGTGCCGGCTTGTGGGCCGGGCTGGCGATGGCCGTCGGCTGGGTGTTGCGCGGGGCCGTGCCGGAGGCGATTGCCATGCTTGATCGCCATGCCGGCAGTGCCTTGCTGCTGGCGGCATTGGCGCTGGGCGTCTGGCTGCTCTGGAAACTGTGGCAGAAATACCGCTTCCGCAGGTTTTCCGCCGTGCCGCATATCACGCCCGGCGAACTGCTGGCCGCGCTGGACGGCGAGCAGCCGCCCCTGGTGCTGGATTTGCGGGGGGCGACGATGATCGCCGAAACCGGCCCCATACCGGGGGCCGTGGTGGCCGA
>CAYWNX010000285.1:2058-3853 GCA_964459735.1 uncultured Dechloromonas sp.
CTGCGCATCACCCCCCGATTCGCGGACATCGGCGGCATCTCGGTTTGCCGCCTGTTGCCATCGCGCCAGCGCCGGATGATCGGTGCCTGGTGCTTTCTCGATCACGCCGGTCCGGCCGCGTTTCCTCCGGGCGGCGGGATGCGCGTCGGGGCGCATCCGCACACCTGCCTGCAAACCTTCACCTGGATGATCGCCGGCGAAGTGCTGCACCGCGACAGTCTCGGCAACGTCCAGACCATTCGTCCCGGCCAGGTCAACCTGATGACCGCCGGGCGCGGCATCGTCCATACCGAAGAGTCGCTGCCGGAGGAGCGGCAGGTGCACGCCGCCCAGCTCTGGATTGCCTTGCCGTTCGCCCAGCGCCACTGCGCGCCGGCATTCGAACATTACCCGGTGTTGCCAAGGTGGCGGCAGGCCGGCTGTGAATTCACGCTATTGGCCGGCGAGTATGGCGAACAGCATTCCCCGGTTGGTTTGCATTCGCCGCTCCTCGGCATGGAACTGCAGGCCAGCGCAATGACCGACCTCCGCTTGCCGCTGCGAGCCGATTTTGAATACGGCATCCTGCCGCTCGAAGGCGAAATCGGGATTGGCGCCGAGCGCTTCGCCCGGGATGAACTGGCTTACCTCGGCAAGGGGCGGCACAGCCTCGATCTGACCCTGCAGCCGGGCAGCCGGCTGTTGCTGCTCGGTGGCGAGCCTTTTGCCGAAGATGTCCTGATGTGGTGGAACTTTGTCGGTTTCAGCAAGGCTGAAATCGCCGAGGCTCAAGGCGACTGGGAGTCAGGGAGTCGACGTTTTGGCGAGGTGGCGGGGGGCACGGGCCAGCGCCTGACGGCGCCAGCGTTACCTTGGACTGGATACTGAATTGACGGCGGCGGCCGGGGCGGTAAAACTGGGTGACGGTTTGAGTTTTCAACTGGCGCCGGCTAAGCCAGGCCGATTGCAGCAGCCCCGGGGATTTCCTGCGGTCGACGGGCTTTTTGGCAGGAAATCTTGATTGATCGACGGCAAATAAATTGCCATGTGCAGCAAAGGAAATGAGCCATGCAACTCGCCTTGATTTTCGGCATCGTCATTGCCATGGGGGCGGTCATCTTCGCCCTGCAGAACAACATAACGGTGACGGTAACGCTCGCCCTCTGGAGTTTCGACGGTTCGCTGGCGCTGTTGCTGCTGCTTGCCCTCGGGCTCGGCGTCCTGATTGCCGGCTTGCTCTCGTCGCCGGCCGTGATCCGCGGCCAATGGACGGTTTCGCGGCTGAAACGCCAGGTGGCCGATCTGGAAAAACGCAATGTCGAGCTGGCCGCCGAACTCGCCGCAGAACTTGCTGCCCGACCGCAGGCGGAGTCGGCGGTGGTCGACAAGCCTTATCTCGGATTGCGGGCGCTGCTCGGCGGGGCCCGGGAAACACCGACGTCGCCGGCGGCAACGAAACCCGGCGCTGGCGAGCCGCTGCCATGATCAATGCTTGAGGATTGAACGATGCGGGTGGTGGTGCAGCGGGTACGGGAGGCGGCGGTTGCGGTCGACGGCCGGATCAGCGGCAAAATCGGCCCGGGTTTGCTGGTGCTGGCGGGTTTCGAGGCGAGCGATGACGAGGCCGATCTAAGCTGGATGGCCGGCAAGCTGGTGCGGATGCGAATTTTTGCCGATGCTGGCGGGGTAATGAATCGCAGCGTTCAGGAGGCCGGCGGCGACATTCTGGCGGTATCGCAATTCACGCTTTACGCC
Source organism: uncultured Dechloromonas sp. (assembly GCA_964459735.1). Lineage (GTDB taxonomy): Bacteria > Pseudomonadota > Gammaproteobacteria > Burkholderiales > Rhodocyclaceae > Azonexus. The sequence continues at coordinate 3,793 of CAYWNX010000285.1, forward strand.
TCGGTAAAGAAGGGCAACCGGCCGTCATGGAGCCGGGCGGCGCCGGGTGATGTTTCGCAGC
>CAYWNX010000286.1:0-3838 GCA_964459735.1 uncultured Dechloromonas sp.
GCAACAGCAATGCCCGAGTGCTCGTGTTGAGCAATCAACTGGCAGCCGAACAGCCCGCCGAGTAAGCAATCGATTTAGCTATGGAAGTCACGTCCACAATCACCAACGCCGAGGACTTCATCGAAGTGCTACGTCGCTCGATGCCGAAAGCGATGGGCGATGGAGTCGTCGGCGGCGCTCTTCTCAAGGCGGCTCGTCCGATGGTCGGTGAACTGAAGTCGCTGTATCGATCTCTCGGCGCTTCTGGCGCTCTCGCTGCGGCGACGAAAGCGTGGCGCGTCGGGCCGAGAAGTCGGAAGTACGGGGCACTGGTTCGCGTCGGGCCGCTTCGATACAACTCGCTTGCGATCGCGAAGTATGCCGCTTACTACGGTCGCGTTGCTGACGGCATTCGTCACGGGCATCTCGTCGAGCGCGGAACAAAGCTGCGTCGAACCAAGACCGGCGTTGCTCGCGGCCAAGTCGAGGGCAAGTGGTACGTCAAGCGCGCCGCGAATGCGACGATCGCTCAGTGTGGGCGCATCTTCCAGCAGACTCTCGCGAAGGATATGGATCGAGCGATGTCACGACGAGCGCAGAGGAAGAGTCGCGCATGACCGCAGTGGTTGACGCAGGGTTGGTCGCCGCGATTAAGGCGAATGCGACGGTGACGAGTCTCGCTGGCGCTCGCGTGTATCACTACGAACGACCGCAGAAGTCGGCTCTCCCGTGCGTCGTGTGGGCGAACACCGGCATCCAGCGCGAAATGCTTCTGGACGGCCCGTCGGGCATGGCGCGGGCGTTCTATGAAGTCGAAGTGATGGCCGAGGGAACCGCAGATGCAAAGTCTCTGGCGGGCGGTGTGAAGTCTGCCGTTCATGGCGTGACAGGGAATTTAGGCGGTGCTACGGTTCGCCTCGCGATGTGCACCAACGAGCTTGACTTGAGTGATGCTGACGGCGATATGAAGGTTCGTCACGTCATCATCGACATTGAGATTCTTTTTCCGGAATAGGAGTACGCGAAGATGGCGACCGACGTAATTGCTGGTATTGGCACACTGTTCCAGTTGGCGACCATCGCGTCACCGACGAACTTCGTGACCGTGGGTCGAGTGATCTCGATCAGCGGCCCGCAGTTGAGCGCAGAGCGCATCGAGATCACCACTCTGGACTCCACGGGCGGCTACAAGGAGTACATCGGCGGTCTGAAGGACGGCGGCGAAATCCAGCTGGAGTTGTACTGGAAGAAGTCCGACGCCAAGCAGGTCATCCTGCGTGACGCGGTGAACTCGGGCGCGGTTCTGCCGTTCAAGATCGAATGGCCCGATTCCCCGGCGACGACTGTCACTGGCAGCATCATCGTGTCGAGCTTCGGCATGAACACCGCCGCCAACGAGGGCGTCAAGGCGACCGTCACCTGCAAGCTGACCGGCTCTCCCACTTGGGCGTAGCGCGGTGGTAGGATTCCCCCCGGCGTAATAACCGGGGAAGTCCATGCCAGCACCAGCGACGAAGATCGCACCGCAGAAGTCCGTCCTGCTCTCGGTTGCTGATCTACCGAAACCAAGTCAGAGACTCGGCATCACGAGCGTCACCGTCGGCAGTTGGAACGGCGGCGATGGGATGACCGTCTACGTTCGAGAGCTTGCAGCATCCGAAGCCGACGTGTGGCAGCGCATCATGCGTCACATCGGCGGCAGTCCCCCGCTCGACGACGTTCTGGACTATCTGATGTGCGCCATCTGTACCCCGGACGGCGGGGCAGTGTTCTCGTCGAGTGAGGATCGGGAAGTTCTGAAGTCACAGTCGCTCGCCGTGCTCTACGCCATCTTCACGAAGGCGATGGAAGCGGCGACGATCACGACCGCCACGATCGAGAGCGAAAAAAAAGGCTGAAAGCTGACCCGCTGGCGCTTTTCGAGCACCGGCTGGCGCTTCTGTTGGGCAAGACGGTTGCCGAACTGAACCACTCTCTCGGCAGTCGGCGTGAACTCGCGGCGTGGATCGCCTATCTTGAGCTTGAGCCACCGGAGAAGTCGTCGTGGGATCGAACCGCGATGGCGTGTCTGGTGGCTGCTCGGATTGCTGGCGACAAGAAGGCGACGCTGAAGAGCTTCATGCCGAACTTCGACCCGCCGCAGTCCGTAGACGAGCAGCGCGACGCGCTACGGGCAGCGTTCATGGGGAGAGAGTCCGGTGGCTAATTCAGCGTCCACGGTTTACTTCGAGCTTGATGCCCGCACGACGAAGTTCCTATCGGAACTGAACAAGGCGGCGAGCGCTTGGGATCGCACACAGCGCGGGATGAAGGATCAGTCGCGCGGCGCGGCGAACGCGATCAAGCAAGCGAACAGCGAAATATCCACATCGATGACCAAGGTCGGCGGGTCAGCAGACACGGCGTCCAAGATTTGGTCAACAGCGATGCGCGGCATGGCCGCTGCTGGCGCTGCCGCTGCTGCCGCTCTCGGTACTCGCGAACTGATCACCTACGCGCAGACGTGGATCACGGCGTCGAATCGTCTCCGAGTCGTGTCGAGAGACTCGGCTGATCTCGCGGCGAAACAGCAGGAGCTTTTCGATGTCGCTCAGAAAACCGGCGAGGCGTTCTCGTCAACGGTCAACATCTATGCCGCTCTGACGCAAGCGCTCGCCGCCAGCGGTCAGCAGTCAGACAAGACGACTCTGGCAGTTCAAGCGCTGGCCGATTCTGCTGAGGTTGCAGGCGCTGATCTCATCGATGTCGAGGCGACGTTGGTGCGCTTCGCCAAGGGATTCCAGGACGGCACTGCGGGCACTCGCGAGTTCCAGACGATTCTACTGACGGTCCCCCGCGCCGCACAGGCGTTGGCAGACTCGATGAATATCCCGATTGACAAGCTCAAGGAGTTGGCGAAGGACGGGAAGCTCTCTGCTCAAGCGATCGTGGATGGGCTGGCGTCGCAAGCGCCAAAGCTGGCGGACGAAGCGAGTCGCGTCGTCGATGACTTCGGGAAGATCAGCGCTCGCATCAATAACGAACTGACGCGCGCGATCGGACAGCCGCTCTCGTCTGCATTCCTGAGTGCCGCAGAGATTGGAGCGAAGGGCTTCATCGAAATGATTCGAGTGATCGAGTCAATGAAGAACACGCTCGCGATCGTTGCTGGCGCGGGTGTCGCCGCCGCGACTGCAATCGCTGGCGCGTGGCGCATTCTCCAGTTGGTGCTCACGTCGGTCGAGCTTGTGCTAACCGGGATCGAGGTCGCATATCGAAAGCTGACCGGCGAGCGGCCATTTCAAAGCGCTGCGAATGACATTCGATCTCTGACCGCTGACGCTGCGAGACTCAACAAGCAACTGGCCGACTTCGGTGATCAGCCGGGTAACGCTGCGGGTATCGCTCGCGTCAACAGGGAACTTGCTGAGACGGGGAACAAGCTGAAGGCGATCGACCCGACCGGCAAGCTGACGACGATGATCGCGCGATACGACTCTCTGCAAGCGTCGATCGCAAAGGCGAATCGCGATGTGTTCCCGTCAGAGGCGGCTGCGCGTGAGTCTGAGCAGCGTCTCCAGAATATCAACGACCTGATTGCGTACAACACGGAACAGCGGAAGAAGGCGACCGGGGATCAGGCGGCTGCGCTCGATGCGGCGATCGCTCGATTCGAGGGTCGGAAGATTGAGATCGAAGCGGAAATCACGACGAACCGCACGGGCGACACCGCGCTTGCTCGCACGATCATGGAGCTAACGAATCAAGCTGGCGCTCTGAAGCGCGAAATGTTGGGGCTTGGGCTGGACATCGACGCTCGCGGGGCCAAGACGGCTCTCGGTGATACGGAAGCTCGTCTGAATGAACTCGTCGGCAAGCT
>CAYWNX010000287.1:0-3820 GCA_964459735.1 uncultured Dechloromonas sp.
CGCCATCCCGATCCGGCGCCCCGCAGCCCACGCAGGCAGTTCCCACCAGGATGCCGGCGGCGCAGGCCCGCCGCGCCGCCACACCAGGACCCGGGTGCGCCGGAGGCACGGCTGCCACTGCGACTCCTCCGTCGCGAGGATCCCCTCGCGGGCCAGGGCCCCGGACTGGGCCTGCTCGCTCGACCAGAAGACGTCCGCCTGCGGCGCGCTCCGCTCCTGCCGGAGCCGGGCCGCGAGTCCGGTGGTCTTCGCCGCCTCGCTGTCGTAGAGGGCGTCCACGCGGATTCCGCTTTCGCGCTCGAACGCCGCCAGCACCGGCCGGGCGACGTGCTCATCCATGGAGACGTAGACCGTGACCCGCGGCTCCCGCGGGCGGCCGCAGGCCCCTGCGGCGGCGGCCAGCACCAGGACGAAGGCCCGGCGCGCGAACCCGCGTCGCGGCGCCCGGGCGGGACCCCCACTCCGCACGCTCAGCCTCCGCCCTTGGCGGGCGCGGCACCGCCTCCGGCCGCGGCCGGCGGCGCGGCACTCTTCGCCTCGATCAGCTTCTTCACCTGGCCGAAGTAGTGCCGCTGCGCCTCCACGCGATCCGCGGGGGTGGGATCCTCGTTCGTGCCTTCCTCGAAGCCCGGGCGGATCTCTCCGGCCAGGCGCTGCAGCTTGGATTGCGCCTCACCCACGATCGACTGCCCCTCCACGAGCTGCCGGGCGATCACGTCCGCCTCCGCCCCGGTGCCCTTGGCCTGCTCCAGCTTGGTCTTGGTGGGAGAAGGCGCCTCCGCCCGTGCGCCGGAGGCCTGGGCTCGGGTGTTGCCGCCCACCAGGCTGTTGCCGGGGCTCTGGCACATCCCGCCACCCTTGCACTGCGACGCCGCGTTCCGCGCCGCCTCCGCCTGGCACATCATCAGCTGCGCCGCCTCCAGGTCACTCAGCATGCCGCCCATGCCGCTGCCGGCCTGCTGTCCCTGCCCGGGCTTCTGGCCACTCTGTCCACCCTGACTTCCCTGCCCGGGCGAACCCGGCTTGCTCCCCTGCTGGCCCTGCGAACCACCCTTGCACTGCGACGCCATCTGCTGCAGCGACTGGGCCATCTGCTGCCGCGCCTGCGACGCGGCCTGCTGGGCCGCGAGCGCCTTCTGCAGGGCTTCCTTCTGCGCCTGGGTGAGGTTCTGCGAGTTCTGGATGGCCTGCTGAAGCGCCTGCTGGTTGGCGGCGAGCGCCGGATCCAGTCCGGCCTTGGCGAGCGCATCCTCCGCCGCCTTCCGGGCGGCCTCCGAGCTCTTCAACTGCTCCGCCATCTTCTCCAGGGCCTTCGCGAGCGCCTCCTTCTGCTCCTCCGAGAGGGAACCGGCGGCGAGCGCCTTCTCCAGCTCCGCCATGGCCTCCTTGGCGCGGGCGAAGTCGCCCTGCTTCAGGGCCTCGCCGAACTTCTGCAGCTCCTTCGACTGCGGGAGGCTGAGCGACGCGAGCTGGTTCTTGAGGGCCTCGAGCTTGGCCGCCTCGTCGCCCTTCAGGAGTTCGTCCAGCTTCTGCGCCAGCTGCTCCACCTTGCGGGCCGCGTCGCGACGGATTTCATCGGCGCTGCGCTCCCCGTCCTTCGGGGCGTCCTTGGACTCCGGCGCCACCGCCTCCTTCAGGGCCTTCGCGAGCGCGTCGTTCTCCTCGATCTTCTTCACCACCGCCTGCACGTCGGACTCCGCCGCCTGCCTGGCGGCCAGGACCTCCTCCGGGTCCTCCGGCTTCTTGCGGCTCCACGGATCGAGCTGCGGCATCCACAGCACCGCCACCACGGCCGCTGCCGCCAGCGACGGCGCCAGCCACCAATGCTCCGGAGGCTTGACTGCGAACGCTGCCGCCACCTTGCCGCGCAGCTCGCTCCGTCCCGCGGTCCGTTCGCCATCGTCCTGGGCCGCCAGCGCGAAGGGCTCAGTGGCGCCTTCGAGGGCGAGCGCCGTTCCCAGGCGATCCCGGAGCGAGAGCCGGGTGTCCACCAGGATGGCGTCGCTCAGGGGGCCGCGCGGTCGCCGGAAGGGCGCCGCGATCCCGGCCGCCACCGCGGCCAGCAGGGCCGCACCAGTCAGCCACAGCCACACCGGGCTCTCCGCCGGGAGGGCCAGGCGGGGCACCACCCGGGTCACGAGAGCCGCGAGCAGGATGGCCCCGGCGCCCCAGGCCGCCACCCCCAGGAACCAGCGAAGGCGCCAACTCCAGTCCAGGCGCGAACGGGCGATGCCGACCAGGCCGTGGATGTTCCGGAACGAAGGCATGGTGCTCCTCCGACTGAGTGACCGAAGTGTACCGGGTGCGGGTGCTACATTCCCCGCATGCTTCCATACCTTCGGCGTGCGCACGCGGTTCCGGTCATGTTCCTTCTCGCGTGGATGCTGCTTTCGGTGCCGGCGGCGCTGGCCCAGTCCGCGGACAAGCCCGATGCGGAGCTGCGAACCCAGCTGCAGAAGCTGAAGGAGCAGGTCCGGCAGCTTCAGTCGGATCTGGATGCGGCCAACCGGAAGGTGGCGGAACTGGAGAAGCAGGTCCGGGACCTCGGCGGGACGCCCGCCGGCACGGCGCCGGCTGCGGCGCCCGCGGGCGCTCCGGCGGGCACACCGGCGCCGGGTGGCGCGCCGGCACCGTCGGGCCCCGCCTCCACCGGCTCCGTGACCCCCGAAGCGCTCGCGAACGCGGCCTCCTTCCTCAACGCGGTGCGGGAGCGCTTCGCCGCGGATTTCGCCAAGCTCCAGGTGCCCAACGACGGCACAAGCGCCACGGATGACCGCAACCGCCGCGTCTGGCAGCAGGAGGCGGAGCGCTGGGTCACGCTGATCAACCGCGAATACCGCCGACCGGTCGCCTGGACGGTGGCCATCCGGAGCGGGCAGCTGGATCGCAGAGGCGCGCTCCTGGAGGTGGTCTGCGTGGACCCCACAACGGGCGCGGCCCAGGGGAGACCGTTCGGACTCCAGCTGCAGATCACCCAGGCGTCGCGACTCTCGTTCGGGCGGGCGGGAGAGCCGCCGGCCGGGCTCTTCCTCCTGAAGGGCACGCTGACCCCGCAGTTGGTGGTGAACCCGAGCCGACTGGACGCGGGACCGTTCGACCAGCCCCACCTGGTGGGGATGATGGTGGACTTCGGCTTCCGCGTGGGGGCGCAGAGCATCGTGCCGGTGGCGGCCGCCTCCGGCTCCGCCGTGCCCGCCGGCGCTCCGGCCGGCGCTCCCGCGAGCGCGCCAGCAGGCGCACCTGCAGGCGCACCCGCGCCGCCGCCCGCCGGCAACCCCTGACATCCGAGCACCACTCCTCCCATGGGACCCGACGACAACGTCTGCCTCTGCTTCAAGGTGCCGCTCCGGAAGCTCTGCGCGTTCATCGACCGGGAGCGACCCCAGGTGGCCAGTCAGCTGAGCGACTGCCTTGGTGCCGGCACCGGCTGCCACTGGTGCGTCCCCTTCCTGGAGAAGCTTCATGAGGAGTGGCGCAAGGGCGCCCCCATGGAGATCTCCATGGATGCCGCGGAGTACGCCGCCCGCCGGGGCCGTTTCAAGGCCACAGGCGTCCGCGAACCGGCCCCGCCGGACCCTTGTTGAGAATCCGTCGCAACGTCGTGCTATGCTCCCCGCGATGCACGCACGCCACGACGCTCACAGCGGACACGGCGCCCAGCCCCCTGCGGGGGAGCGCCGGATTCCGCTCACGCAGTTGAAGCGAGGCGAGCGGGCGATCGTGGACTGCTCCACGCTCACGCATCTCCCCGAGGAGGATCGCTGCCTGCTCCGCGCCATGGGGCTCTACGACCGCTGCACGGTGCGAGTCTGCCGGCCCG
>CAYWNX010000288.1:0-3816 GCA_964459735.1 uncultured Dechloromonas sp.
GCGGCCTCGTAGCCGAGATAACCGCTATCGAAGTAGCCGCACAGGAACAGATTGAAGCGGACGCCGGCACCGTAGGTGCTGCGGAGTTGCGCCATCTTCACGGCTTCTTCCTTGCGTCGCTTGTTGGTGTTGGTGAAGTCGCCGGCAGACTTGGCCTCGAAGAACACCGGCATATCCCCTGCCCTGGCGCCCTTCGGCATCATCACCGCATCAATCGGGATATTGACCGACTGCACCCCGCCTTCCAGCTTCACGGGCACATTCATGCGAAAGCTGAACGTGCCGGCTGGCATGGCGTTGAATTTCACACCGTCGCCGCCCGGTAGCTGCTTATAGCCGCGCGCTTCCAGCCAGGTCTTGATTGCCGCGAGTTGCCGCTTTTCCTGGGCGTTGCGAATAATCGGATTGGCGACCGCGCCGCACAGCCGATCCGCAACGATGGTGGCCGCGCGATGCACTTCCACATCCGTTGCGGGCTGGGCGCGGCCAAGCCATACGAAAATATCCGGGTCTGCCATCCTTGCGATGATGCCGGCGATTTTCGCCAGTTCCGCGTCGACGGCTGCCACGGACATCCGCACGGGCAGCTTTTGCTCATCTTCCATGCGCTTGACCATGCTCACCGACGCGCCGGACAGACCAATGAGCCGGTCAACCGCCAGCGGCGGACAGCACGACATCCGCAACGTGGGCAGAATTGCCGGATGCTGACGCAGCATCGCCGGCTGAATGTTTGTCAGGTTGCCCGTAGCGTGCAGCGCCGCTTCTACATCCTTGGTTGTCTGTAGCCGTGTGCTGCGAAACGCCTGCGGCGCGAAGCGCATGAACCAGTCGTTATACATGTCGACGGACAGGGCAACGTCCGCTTTCCACTGCTGGGGCTTATCGAGATTAACCGCCATCGTTTCCTTGCTGCGCTAGGCGCTTCGCTTGGTGTTGTTCTTGTAGAGCGTCCACATCTCCGCGAACAGGTTCCGCAAGGAGACGTTGCGCCGCGCCGCTTCCATCTTCACTTCGGCGGCGAGCGCAGGCGGCAGGCTGAAACCGACAATCTGGCGACTATCGGCGCGCGGCTTAGCGGGTGAATCGGCTTTTTTGCTCATGCGGCAGTATGTCGACAAGTCGACGCGCCGTCAAATTGCCTAGACCGACTCGGTTGACGCGCTTACAATTATCAAATAAGCAAACTATCGTATATGATAGTAAGATTATGAGGCGCCGCCCATGAAAACCATCGCTATCGTGAGCCAGAAAGGCGGCACGGGGAAAACGACCCTCACCACGGGACTAGCCGTTGAGGCCGTGGCGTCGCGGCGCCGTGCTGTTATCGTGGACATAGACCCGCAAATGAACGCCGCGAATTGGGGCGAGCCGCGCGAGGACAAAGACAATCCCGCCGTGACCTCATGCCAGCCGGGCGCCCTTCCCCAAGTATTGAAGGCCGCGAAGGAAGGCGGCGCGCAGCTAGTTTTCATTGATACCCCCGGCAGCGCCGACCAGCCCGCCGTGCAGGCCGCGAAGGTGGCGGACTTGCTGCTGATGCCGCTAGAGCCACACGGTTTCAGTCTGGATACCGTCGAGACGCTGAAAACCATCATTTCCCTGGGCAAGAACAAGCCGGCTTTCGTGGTGTTGAACAAGGCGCCCGTCCAGGGCGACCGACACGAAGTAGCGCGCAAGGCCATCCAAGACGATTACGGCCTCAAAGTCGCGCCCGTGGTGCTGTTCAACCGCGTTGCCCACGCCGACGCGCAGAACATCGGTCAGACGGCGCGCGAACTCGACCCCGAAGGCAAGGCGGCGCAGGAAATGGCGGCGCTGTTCCGGCACGTTTTGAGTTGCCTATAAGCCGATTAAGAAATAATCTTATACGACAATGCGATTATATCCGCAGGAGCGCAGACCATGACCCGCAAGACCAGCACCCTTGCCGCCCGCGTGAGCGCCGCCGCTGGCAAGAAACCCCTACCGATGATTGACGAGCAGGCCGGACGGCGCCGCCGAGCGCCGAACGGCGAACGCAGCCCCGGCAAGCAGGGCACGGGCGGGGTTTTGGTGAGTGCCATCTATTCGCCCGAAGTTCGCAAGGCGCTCAAGATGATGGAAGCCGAGACGGGGCAGAACCTTCGCCAGTTGCTTGGCCGCGCCATCAATCTGCTGGCCGTGGAGTTGAAGCAGCCGCAGCCGTTCCGCGAGGACGCCTAGGCTCATGCAGGGCAGGGGCGACGGGCGGCGCAAGCCGTTGACGAAGGCGCAGCGCGCCATCATCAACGCCGGCACGGAAATTCGGCTTGACCGCGCGACGCCGGAGGACGCCGCCTTTCTGGCGCGGCAATTCGTGCAAGCAACCCTGCCGCACAGCGACCCGAAGGCGCCGACCTGGAGCCGCACGAACGGTAATTTCACCTTGGGCATACAAGCCGGCTTCAACGTCAAGACCGGGGAAAGCTACGGGCTGCCTTACGGCATCATTCCGCGCCTGCTGCTTTTCTGGATCACGACCGAGGCCGTGACCACGAAAAGCGCGCGCTTGGAGTTGGGCGCGAGCATGGCGGCATTCATGCGCGAAGTGGGGCTAGACCCAGGCCGAGGTGGCGTCAGAAGCGACGCGCGGCGGCTGCAAGACCAAATGACGCGGCTATTCCAGGCGCGCATCAGCTTCGTGCAGGACGTGAAGGAAGCCGACGCCGAGGGCACCGCGTGGCTCAACATGCAGGTTTCCCGCAAGGGCATGTTGTGGTGGAACCCACGGCACCCGGAGCAGGGCACCTTGTGGAATAGCTGGATTGAGTTGGAGCCGGATTTTTTCGAGGCTATCACCGCAGCGCCGATCCCCGTGGACACGCGGGCGCTGCGGGCGCTGAAACGCAGCCCGCTGGCGCTCGACCTTTACGCCCTGGTGTCCTATGAGGCGTTCCGCGTGGAGCGCAGCGGCAAGGCGCGGGTTATTCCCTGGCGGGCACTCATGCGGCAGCTTGGCGCCGATTACGAGGGCGAAACGGCGGCGCGTGACTTCGGGGTGAAGTGCAGGGCGGCACTACGGAAGGTGGCTGCCGTGATGCCTGCTTTGCGCCTGGGTGACGTGCGCGGCGGATTGGCTGTGCTGCCGGGTAGTCAGCCCGCGATTGCGGCGAAGCCCAAGAGCTGAAAGCCTGTGTATATCGGGGCACGCTGAAACGGTCTACTTGAGCCGCTAAGCCACTGTCTTTGTTGACTTTCTCTGATTCGCTCCGAGTCTGTGGACGGCGGAAGTTATCCACGCTGAAACGGTATACTTTGGGAATCCAATGACATCAAGGACTTGCGATTTATCCACGCTGAAACGGTCTACCCCTCATACGCTGAAACGGTCTACCCTTCCTTTAGCTCTTAAATCCTTTATATAAAAACCTGTAGTTGCTCCGCCTCCAGCAGCGGATAAATTCAGGTTTCAAGAACAAGAAAAATGATCCGCCTAACGGCGGATAGCCTTCACGAAAACCCGCAGCCAGCACAGCACAGCAGCCGGACGGCCATGAACTCGGCGGGCTACGCCGTGCAAAGCACGGCTACCGCCTCGGCCTCCGCTTCGCTACGGCTGCCGGCTAACGCCGGCATTCACCATGGCCGCCGTGACACGACAGCGCGAGCGGATAGGACGTTAAAACCGGTTTAGCAGGGAAGAAGTCAGGGCAGGCGACCGACAGCGGCCAGAACAGGCACCGGAGCGGCGTACAGGTTGGCGGAAAGCAGGGCAGGGGCGACTTTCAGGACGTAGCGGCTACCTCACCACCAGAAAACGGCGAAACGCGCCCAGGAGCCAAATGCGGCCGTTCT
>CAYWNX010000289.1:0-3806 GCA_964459735.1 uncultured Dechloromonas sp.
GATCTTCGCCACCATGGCCGGGGTCAAGCGTGACTGTAATCAGGCGGTCAACGATCGGTTTCCCCGATTTTTTGCTGGTTTGGATTTCAGGCGCTTCAATCGGCTTTTCCGCTTTCTTAAGCGCAGCCTCATCCGGCTTTTTTTCAGCCAGCGTGAAATCCTGATCCATCTTCAGCGGCTCGACGGCATCCTTGCGCCCTTCGAGCAGCGCCATCAGCGGGTCAGGCGGATTGATCGGGTAAACATCGAGTACCAGACGGTGGCCGTATTCGCCGACCGGGGCCAGCGTGAACACCTGTGGAACAACCTTGGTTTTCAGTTCCATGACCAGGCGCACGACGCCCGGCTTGAAACGACCGGCGCGCAGCAGCTTGATGTAAGGATCATCCGTCGCCACCTTGCGGGTCAGGCTGTCGAGCACGCTGTTGAATTCGACGCCTTCGATATCGACGACCAGCCGATCCGGATTCTCAACGATGAAATGGGTGTATTTGATCGGCGCATCGTGTTCCAGCGTCACCCGCGTGTAATCAGCGGCTGGCCAGATACGCACGGCGAGCACCGAGGGCAACTTCGCCACGGCACCCGCCAGCGGCGAAACCGAGAGGATCAGCGAGGCGCCGGCGTAACGGAGGAGTTGTCTTCGCCCCAGGCTGAGGCGAGCCCCTTTATACATTGCGTCCCTTCCGGTGAAATTGCCAGGGCTTCGAGGAAACGCCCGAGACCTGCATGATGAAGGCGCAGCCGCAAGTCTGGCGACGGAAGGCAGCCATCAGCACGTTCCGGCCATTCGACCAGGCAGACCGCAGTGTCATTAAAGTATTCGTCAAAGCCCGCATCGAGAAACTCCTCGGGTGACTCAAAACGATAAAAATCAAAGTGATATAAGTATAAGCTCGAAATCACGTAAACTTCAACCAGAGAATACGTCGGGCTTTTTACCGGACCGCCATAACCGAGGGCACGAATCAGGGCACGAACCAGTGTCGTCTTGCCGGTGCCGAGGTCACCCTGAAGGAAAATCACCAGCCCCGGCTGCAGCAATGGCGCCAGCATTTCGCCCAGACGCTGGGTCGCGGCTTCGTCAGGCAATTGAAAAACAGCGGTAACATCCGGGCTATGCACGATCAGAACTCCACGGTGGACTACTCAGCGCTCAAGGAAAAAATCCGCGAGGCTGGGAAAAAATTCGGCTTTGCGGCCATCGGCGTGGCCCGGGCCGAACCCGGCCAAGCAGTCGAAGGCCTGCGCCAATGGCTCAGCGAAGGCTGCCACGGCGAGATGGATTATATGGCTCGCCATGCCGATTTACGCGCCGAGCCGCAATTGCTGCACCCTGGAACGCTGACGGCAATCTCTGCTGCGGTGGACTACCTGCCTCACCTGAAAACCGCTGACCAGAATGAGCAGGCGGCAATTTCACGCTACGCCCAAGGCCGCGACTACCACAAGCTGATCCGCAACCGGCTGCAAAAATTGGCCGACGCGATCATCGAGATTGCCGGGCCTTTCGGCTACAGGGTTTTCTCGGACTCCGCCCCGGTAATGGAAGTCGAGTTTGCCAGCCAGGCCGGTCTTGGCTGGCGCGGCAAACATACATTGCTGCTTTCGAAACAAGGCTCCTGGCGCTTTCTCGGCGAAATATATACCGACCTGCCATTGCCCCCCGACACGCCGATCGAAGAGCATTGCGGCAGTTGCACGGCCTGCCTCGACGCCTGCCCGACCCAGGCCATCATTGCCCCGTACAAGGTCGATGCCAGACGCTGCATTTCCTATCTGACCATCGAATTATCGGGCGCCATCCCTGAAGAATTTCGGCCCTTGATCGGCAACCGAATCTACGGCTGCGACGACTGCCAGTTGTGCTGCCCGTGGAACCGCTTCGCCCAGCTTGGCGATCCCGATTTTGCGCCGCGCCACGGGCTGGATGCGGCCGGCCTGAGCGAACTCTTCGCCTGGACGGAAGAGGAATTCAATGACCGCCTGGCCGGCAACCCGATCCGTCGCATCGGCCATGAAAGGTGGTTACGCAACATCGCCGTTGCCCTCGGCAATGCGCCGGATTCTGACGACACCCGGGCCGCTTTACAGAGCAGAGCGGACCACCCTTCGCCGCTGGTCCGCGAACACGTCAACTGGGCCGTTGCCCGACTCACAGCGAGAGCCGGCTAATCAAAACTCTCACGCCGGCGAGAGGGTAAACGATTAGCTTTGTGTCTTTTCTTGCGGTGTATGATGTATTTGGAACTTTTTCGATAAAATTTATGGGCAGTTCCAGCTATTCAAAATAAAGAAGAGGAAATCACCATGATGGGCCTGAGCACACTACGCGTTTCGACACGCATGTTGCTATTGGTTGGATTGACGCTGGCAGGTCTATTGGTGCTGTGTTTCACTGCGCTGCTCCAGCTCAAGTCCAGCATGCTGGAAGATCGCAAACAAAAAACACTGAATCTTGTTGAAGTTGGTGTCGGCATTCTGACCCACCACCAGAAGCTTGCCACGGACGGCAAGCTTTCTGAGGAAGATGCAAAAAATGCCGCCCGGGAAAGCCTGCGCAATCTGCGCTACAACGGCAACGATTACTTTTTCGTCCTCGACACCACCAACAAATACGTGCTCTTCCCCGGCAAACCCGAGTTTGAAGGACTGGACAAGGGCGACATGAAGGATGCCAACGGCAAATTCCTGATCCGCGACCTGGTCAATACAGCCAAAGCTGGCGGTGGCTTTGTCGAATACTGGTTCCCCCGGGCCGGTCAGCAGACTGCCGAACCGAAGCTTTCCTACGCCGCCTTGTTTGCCCCCTGGGGCTGGGTCATTGGTACCGGCATCTATATCGATGACATTGACCGTGAGTACAAGAACGGGGCCATTCTGCTCGGTGGCATTTCTGCCGGCCTGCTGGTGCTGCTCAGCCTGATAGGCTGGCAGGTCGGCAGCAGTGTCATCCGTCAATTGGGCGGCGAACCCGGCGAGGCGACCGAAATCATGCAGCGCGTTGCCGCCGGCGACCTGACGGCAAGACTCGACAAGGCTCACCCCGGCAGCCTGTTGCACGCACTGGGCGGCATGGTTGAATCGCTGCGCCTGTTGGTCAGTGAAATCAACAGTGAGGCCAACAGCCTGGTCGGCAACGCTGCCCAGATCGCCCGTGCTTCGGATGAGGTGGCGCGGGCCGCCGAACATCAGGCTGACTCCACCTCGGCCATGGCGGCGGCGATTGAAGAACTGACGGTCAGTTCGAACCATATTTCAGAGAGCGCCCGCGAAACGGCCCGCGAAACCACCAGTGCCGTCGAGCTTTCCGGCCAGGGCGCAGAACGTGTTCATCAGGCCTCGCAAGCCATCCAGAAAATTTCTGAAACGGTTTCCGATGCATCCAGCCGTATTCGGGCACTGGAAGAACGGGCCAAGCAGATTTCTTCAATTGCCAATGTGATCAAGGATATTGCCGGCCAGACCAATCTGCTGGCCCTGAATGCGGCCATCGAAGCCGCCCGCGCCGGCGAACAGGGCCGCGGCTTTGCTGTCGTAGCCGATGAAGTGCGCAAGCTGGCCGAGCGTACGGCGTCGGCAACGACCGAAATCGAGAAAATGCTGACCGGCATTCAGGGTGAAACCGTCGGTGCAGTCGGGGCGATGGATGCGGCGCTGCCTGAAGTTCAGGAGGGCGTCGAGCTGGCTGCGTCAGCCTCCGAATCGCTGCGCGCCATCGAAGACGGCGCCCGGCGGACGCTGGAACGAGTCGGCGAGGTGGCCGACGCGACGCACGAGCAAAGCGCCGCCAGCACTTCGATTGC
>CAYWNX010000290.1:0-3786 GCA_964459735.1 uncultured Dechloromonas sp.
CCAGAAGGGGCCCATGACCGCAGCCGACGCCCGCAACGTCCTCGGCTCCTCCCGCAAGTTCGTCATCCCGCTCCTGGAAGAGCTGGACCGCGAGGGCTTCACC
The DNA here is from genome assembly GCA_964459735.1 of uncultured Dechloromonas sp. Lineage (GTDB taxonomy): Bacteria > Pseudomonadota > Gammaproteobacteria > Burkholderiales > Rhodocyclaceae > Azonexus. Next base: position 104 of record CAYWNX010000290.1, read on the forward strand.
GTCCGCAAGGGGGACTTTCGCGACCTGAAGCAGCCGGGACCCTGACGCGGAGAGCCGGGTCGATGAGGCGAGTCTCGTCAGCGTCCACCGACGCCGAGGCGTCAGATGTGGACCTCGGGGTGGATCCTGTCCGCGGGTTCTCGGGGCGCCAGGATCCCGCGGAAGAGGTGGAGCAGGGCGAAGTGATGGTCCTCCGCCTCGAGGCAGGAACGGAAGTGCTCGAAGACCTCCTTGTAGTCGCTGACCCAGGGAACCAGCCGGTGCGAGAAGAGGGCCCGCGAGGCGAAGGCCTCGACGCCTTCGAGGACTTCGGTGGGCGGGGCCTTCTCGAGCGCGGAGAGGAGGGGCAGGAGCCGGTCCTTCGAGGGCCGGGGCGCCGGGGCAGGATCTCCCCCGAGTTCCTTGAGCAGGATTCCGGCCGCGCCGACGAGCCTCGTGAAGGTACGCTCCCAATCGAGCCTCAAGATGCGGACGAGGCAGTGAGCCTCCTCCCGCAGGCGGTCCTCGAGTCCGAGATAGAGGCATCGCATGCTCAGTTCGCCCTCGAGGATGCTCCGGATCGCGACCACGGGCTCTGGAATCTGGTCCCGGGGGATGCTCGGGAATTCCAGTTCGCGCGAAAGTAGGTTCTCGGTGGCCTGTTCCATGAGGATGAAACCTCCCTCTTGCCCTCCCGAGAAGGGAGGGAACTCCAGCCGGAGAGTATAGCCCCGGCGCCGCTTCGCTCAAAGGCCGAGCGGGTGCATGAACGTAACTGACCCCGGGTGGCCGCCATCCCGGATCGCGGGGCGGCGGCGGCCAAGCTCGGGCGGGCCGGAAGTGGCCGGGGATCGGGCGGGCGAGGCGTATCGAGCAAGCTGACGCCGCTGTGGCTGCCCCCTCTCGCCACGATCCCCGCCACCTGGGGTCACGAGCCCGGCACCGTCGTGCATCGCCCGGACGACGTGCGGGGCCGGGAGGAGACGAAGCGAGCCCTTGCCGTCAGGCAGCGATCCGGAAGCGGTTTCTTCCCACGGCTCGGCCCTCGGGAACTCGCTCCAGCCAGAAGCGTTCTGCGCGCCCGTCGTCGCTGAGATAGGCTGCGCGAACCGCGAGCATGGCTTCCAGGCCGCCCTCGACCCAGAACTTCTCCGTGCCTTTCACGCGCCGATTCACCTGTTTGATCAACGACTCGACATACGCGCTACTGACCGGGAGGCCCTCTCGACGGTATCGGGGGTACTCCATCCGTACTCGATTGGTGGCGACGTAGTGCACTGCTTCTGCCACCACCCTGCGCGGGTCGTCTTCCGACGCGTTTGCCGGCGCTTTCCCGAGACGGTCGGCGTAGCGTTCGAGCACCGCTGTGACCTCCGCATGGTCTCCAGACCAGGCAAGCTTCACCAAACGCTTGTAGATGCGCCACGACTCGGTCGGCCGCTGGCGAAAGGCCGCTCGCGCTGCTCCGTAGAGGTAGGGCACAAGGTGAAGGAAATCCAAGATCTCCGTGAAGTCAGGGAAGTGGAGTGCCCGAAGGTTCCAGATCCAATGGCTCCCATCCCCGAGGAAAGCGCGATGAGCAGCTTGGTAGAATCCACGGCGTGCGGCTTCTGCCGCCACCATCGTGCCGAACTCCTCGCAGTTGCCCATCGTCGCCACCACGGTCCGGACGATCGGCTTGGTGCGCGGATCGTCCTTGTTCTCCCGACCATGGCGGCGAGCCTCGGGCGACTCCGAGGAATTCGAGCCCGAGGGCCCTCGCTGTCCCCGTGCTCCCTTCAGGGCCTCCACCAGTCTGGGTATCCCGTGAGGATCCAGTAGAAACGACGGAGGATCCGGCTGGGGATCCAGCGCATGCTCCTTGCGCGTGAACGTGGCCAGGTGGGCCACCTTGTCCTCGCTCCAATGCTGCCCGTAGACCCCCGCGGCGGTCCCCTCCTCTCGGAGTTGCACCCGGCCGCCGTCCACGGTGATTCCCACCACGCTTGGGGCCTGGGCGTGCTCGGGCTTCAACTCGCCCCGTTCAAACCGAGCGACCTCGGCGTCTCGCAGCTTTGCCCGTTCGGCTCCGAACTTCTCGGTCAGCTTCTGGAGCTGTTTCGGAGAGACCCGAATCGACAGCAGACGATCGAGGGCTTCCGAGCCCTTCTGAAAGGAATTGAGCTCCCCCCCGACCCATTCGATCCGACTCAGGATCCACGGCGTGTAGCTCTCCTGGCCCAGACGGAGCTTGCGGTCCAGAGGGAAAAAAAACCTTCCGGCAGGAAGGGCAGAAGAATCCCAGCCGGCGAAACGTCACAGGGCCTGCCCTGGTCTGGACGGTCCGTTCTTCGGCCTCGTGCGAACCTCGCTCGCAGTGTCGCTCGCACCACGGGCAATCGGCTTGCGCCGGATCCTCCCGAGCGAACTTCTCGGTCAACTTGTCGCCGATGAGTCTGCGGGTGAGCTCTCTGCCCTCAGCGACCGCAGCCTCCTCGAGGTCGTTGAAGGTCTCGTCGTCTTCGCTGAGGTTCTTCGGGGTGAAGTAGCGCTCGTACGCGGCCTTCGTCTCCTCGAGCCACCGTTCCTTTGGATCGCTATCCCCTTGGGCACACATGACTTCTCCTCCTTGTGACTGCCAGGCACCGGAAGGGAGAGAAGTGCCCGGGTCAAAGGAGTTATCGGCCCATGCTGCGCAAAACTTGAGAAGTGCAATGGTCGTGGCCATGTGCCGGACGGCATGAGGCCTCCACAACCGGCACGCAGAAGCTCACGAAGAAACCAGGAGACCACACCTACCCAACCGCCGGAGTGCCTTCTGCGACCCGACCCCGTGGCGTAACGAAACCCGGGCAAGGTGGGCGGGAGACCTGGCAGCCACGGCGGGGATCGGCGCGCTGCGCCGCCGTAGCGTAGGCCGCGCAATCGACTTGATCCAGCCCGCCTTGCCCGGCCGGTCGCTGCGCCCGGCAACCTGGGACGGCCGACGCGACGCCCGGCGTCGGAGCAGTTACGTTCATGCACCCGCTCGTCCCCCAAGACTACTCGCGCGCGCGGGGACGGCCTACAATGGCCGCGGCGTCCGGGAATCGCGCGGGAGGGGTCCCGTGCCCTGCGAGCGCTTCGCCGAAGACCGACCTTCCGAGGAGACGATCCATGCCGCTCTCGAACGTCTTCAGCCGCGTGTGCACCCGCGTCTACCGGTGGACGATCATCGCCGGCCTTGCCTGGGGAAGCACGACCGCGCCCGCGGTCGGCGGGGAGGCGGCGTCCGCGCCCGCCTTCCGGGCGGGCTTCGCCGAGCGGGACATCACTCCCACTGCGGGCATGGAGATGCCCGGGGGATACGGCAAGGCCTTCCTCGGTCCCGTCCACGATCCCTGCAAGGTGCGCTCGGCGGTCTTCGACGACGGATCCCGATGCGTGGCCCTGGTGGGTGTCGACGCTCTGATGGTACCCCGCAAGCTCGTCCTTGCCGCCCGCGCGGCCATCGAGAAGGCCTGCGGCATTCCGCCCCACGCCGTCTTGATCGGTGCCTCCCACTCGCACTCTTCGGGCCCCGTGGGCATGGTGCAGCCGGGGGAATACGACGACGCCTCCCCCTTCGTCCGAGACCTCGCCTACGCGAAGTCCTCGGCGGCCGATGCGGCCTACCTCGCGCGCGTGGAGGTCGAGGTCGTAGCGGCCGTGAAGGAGGCCTTCGAGCGCCGGATCGACGCCGCCTG
>CAYWNX010000291.1:0-3743 GCA_964459735.1 uncultured Dechloromonas sp.
CCTGATGGAAGACAAACCCTCCCGGTTGTTCGAAGTGCTGCGCGATTGCGGCGCGCTCGCCCGCCTGCTGCCGGAAGTTGATGCCCTGTTCGGCGTGGCGCAACGGGCTGACTACCACCCGGAGATCGATACCGGCATCCACACCATGATGGTTGTCGACCAGGCGGCCCGTCACCACTTTCCGCTGCCCGTTCGCTTCGCAGCGTTGACCCACGACCTCGGCAAGGCGCAAACGCCGCCCGATATTCTGCCGCGCCATCTCGGTCACGAAGAGCGCAGTTTTAGCCTGACCGAAACAATGTCAGCTCGCCTGCGCGTCCCGAACGACTGCCGCGATCTGGCTTTACTGATGGCGCGCTACCACGGCACGATTCATCGGGCCACCGAATTGAAGGCCAGCACGATAGTTTCGCTATTTGAAAAAACCGATGCTCTGCGCCGGCCAGAACGCTTCTCCCAATTGCTGGATGCCTGTCTATGCGACTACACCGGCCGCCTGGGCTGGGAGAACAAAGCTTACGACAGCCCGCAGCATCTGCGCAGGGCACTGGCTGCGGTCAACGCCGTCGAAGCCGGCAAAATTGCCGCTGCCTGCAGTGATAAGTTGAAAATTCCCGAACGCATCCACACGGCTCGGGTGAACGCCGTCAAGCAGGCGCTAAATGACGCGTGAAACCAGCCAGAGCAGCAGCGAGAAAATGATCGTCGTCGCGAACGGGAAGGTATAGGTCCGGCCGCGTAGTCGGAAAGTCACATCGCCCGGCAGTTGGCCAAAGCGAATGAAACGCGCCAGATGCGGGCTGACAATGCCCAGCAGAAATATCGCGACCGCCAGCGTCAGTATCCACTTCAACATTTTGCCTTGCGCCGCAGGGTGAAAGTCGCATTTAATCACGCCTCACCCCGATAGATCGCCATGATAAAAACTCAGATTGTCGAAGGCCTCGAAGTTTATTCCTGCCTGCCGGCCCAAAAAACAAAGAAACTTCCCGTGCTCTTCGTCCATGGCGCTTTCGCCGGCGGCTGGATGTGGACCGAAACCTTCATGCCTTTTCTGGCCGCGGCCGGCTATCCCTGCTACGCGCTATCGCTGCGCGGTCACGGCGGCAGCTACGGACGCGACCATCTCGACTGGCACTCGATCACCGACTACATCGATGATGTCAAAACCATCGTCGACTGGCTGGGTGAAACGCCGGTGCTGGTCGGTCATTCGATGGGCGGCTTCATCATCCAGAAATATCTGGAGCACCACGAAGCTCCCGGCGTCGCACTCGTCTGTTCGGTACCGCCCCAAGGCTTGATCGCTTCACAATTCCACCTGATGTTCCAGAAGCCCCAGTTATTCATGGAACTCAATAACGTCATGGCGGGCGACTATACGGATGCCGACGCGCTGCGTGAATCGCTGTTTGCCGGTGAGGTCGATGAGGCAATGCTCGCCGCCTGGCTGACCCGCATGCAGGCCGAGTCGCACCGTGCGCTCTGGGATATGTCGATGTTCAATCTGCCCAACCTGCAAGCCATGTACCGACCGCCGATGTTGATTCTGGGGGCTGAGCATGATGCCTTGGTACCGGCTTTTTTGGTGCAGGCAACGGCCCAGACCTATGGCCTGAAAGCCCATATATTCCGCGATATGGGCCATGCCGTGACGCATGAAAAAGAGTGGGAGCTCGTTGCCGGAGCCCTGCGTGACTGGCTCGGCGAGTGCGCAAAATAATCCTGCGCAGCATCAAGCGGGACGGAGGCTGTCTGGCGAATCAGGCTTTGACGTCGATGCTGTTACCGAGATTGGGCGGGTTGCTGGTGCCGGCTACTGGCGGCAAGGCTGCCAACAGTTGCGTGGCCGACTGTGCCTGAATATCCATCGCTTTTTTGAGGACCAGCGTGCTTACCGCGTCGCCGGTTTTTGCCTGCGACAGCGCGCTGCTCAGACTGCCGATTGAAGAAACATCCATCTTGCGTTTGCTCCGGATTGGTCACAATATTGGTTCAGTGTAATTGCCGTTCACGGTAAATCAATGACCGAGCCAAAAAAATCCGATAAAGCGTCTGCCGTCAGCGAGGCGATTCGCGTCAAGCGCGAACGCAAAACGCTGCTGGCTGAAGATATTGCCGCGCTCGAGACTTCGTTGCTGGCCGATATCGAGGCTTTCGACCTGGACGCGGCCGAGCGCCGTGTCCGGCGTGAGGAGAGTGTCAATTCGGGTGCCGGCATGATCGACGCGGCGCTGGTTTTTCCCGAAATCGTGCCGGTTGGTGCACCGCGCAAGCCAATTGCCAGCCAGCCCAAAGAAAAGACAGCCCAGCCGCAACTGCTGCTTGACGGCAGCAACCTGCTCAGCCAGCTGCGCCAGCAGGCTGAATTGCGCCGGCGGGAACTGCATAAAGCGCTGGCGGATCGCACTTCGGCCAATGAGCAAATTGATCAGGCGCTCAAGCATCTTTTTTTCTTCATGCATGATTTCGTCCAGCAACTCAATATCGTCAAACCGGCGATCCCGCGCGACTTCGTGCTGCTCGAAAAATATGCCATCAATCAACTGGTCTGGCAGGAAGGGTTTGCCGATTACCGGACACAAAGCCAGAGTGCCGGCGCGCTGGTTGAACTGGTGACGTTTTCCTGTCGCCTGAGCGGTAACGGGGTGCCGATGATCGAGAAGGAGGGGCCGGCGATTGAACGCTTTCGGCACATTCTCTTCGATTACGGCCTGCATTTCACCTGCAAGGAACTCAAGAATGAGCGCAGTTATGTCGAACGGGCCGAATTCGAAATTGGCGGTGAGGTCAGTGTCAGCGCCCGCTGGCGGGCTGATTTCAGCAAAGGCGTGCTCGTCCTCGAAACACGCAATCTGGAACGCCTCGGTAGTGCGCTATTCACCATTCATCCACAGTTTGTCGACTACGCATTGCTTGACGATTTTGGCCGCTTGATTCTTGGCCAGGCCAATCATTTCCGCGAACTGGTCAGGCGCGAATAGCGGCTCATAAGCGGTGGCTCTGGTCGCCCTGGGCAAAGCCACAAAGCTCTGCCGCCATCCCTCGGCCGATGGCGATGACCTTGAACAGTTCCCCCATCTCGTGCGGCATCAGTAATTTATTCACCGCCCCGGCAGCCCGGATGTATTCGAGGGACTCATTGGGCAGTGCCGCCAGGCGGTCGAGAATGCCGCAGTTGAGCAGGAATTGACCCTGGCTGGTGTAACCGAGCAGTTCCATCCCAGCGCCGTGGGCGGCCGCAATAATCGCCGTAAAATCGACGTGGACCGTAACATCCTGCAGGCCGGGAAGATAAAAGGGATCGGGATGGGCATGGTGGCGGTAATGGCACATCAAGGTGCCGCGCCCGCGCTGCTGATGGTAAAACTCGCGCCGCGGAAAACCATAGTCGATCAGCAGCAGGGCGCCGCAGACTAAACGATGCGCCCATTCCGCAGCCCAGGCTCGCGACGCCAGACTGATCTCGCTTTCAAAACCAGGCGGTAGCTGGCACCGGCTGCCGATTTCCTCGGCGGCGGCGAGCAGGGCGCCCCCGGCGGGACGTTCGCTCCACGTGAAACATCCCGCTGTATCGACCGCGACGCCCCGGTTGAAAATGCCGTTTTCCCGCCAGGCAACTACATCTGCCGGCAAGGCATCCAATAATTCATTGGCCAGCACGACGCCGGAAAACACTTCCGGCAGGCGATCCAGCCAAGTAACTCGATCCAGCAAATGGGGTGCCGCTTTGGCGATGGTTT
>CAYWNX010000292.1:0-3731 GCA_964459735.1 uncultured Dechloromonas sp.
GCCATGATGGGTGGCCTGACCTACGGCGCCAAAAAGGAAGCCGGCGAGAAACACTTCCGGGCTGCACTCGACATCAACCCGGACTCAGCCATCGCCCGCACCGAATACGCCAATGGCTTGATCATGATGTTCGGCCGTTCACGGCTGAAAGATGCTGAAAAGCTCTACGCTGAAGCCGTTGAATGCACGCCGGCCGATGCCATGGAGCGGCTGGATATCGAAGCAGCCAAGGCGGAAATGGACGACTGAGTTTTTCAAGAGCCGAACAGCACCTTCGCTGGTCTGAGCTGAGATCTGTCGCTTTGGCGTATGATATTTGTATCGTTTCAAGCCAGATAGCAGGAGCGAACATGGTTGAAAAGCCGGCCAGTCAAGCATTCTGGGGAGGCAATCCGCCCCGTGCTGTAAGCGAAGCCCGTTTTCAGAAACTGTTCGATGAGGCAGACGCCATGTCGATACAGGGATATTTGCCGGATGGCACGGTAGTTTATTGGAATCGTGCCTCCGAACATATCTACGGTTACACCGCTGACGAGGCCTTGGGCCAAAACTTGCTGGACCTGATTATTCCCTTCGAGATGCGCGAGGGCGTTGAGGCGGCGGTGCGCTGGATGTTCGATAGCGCTCAGGGAATACCGCCTGGCCGGCTGGACCTGAAACACAAGGATGGACGCGCGGTGCCGGTCTATTCCAACCACACCGTGGTCAAAGTCGCTGGCCAGACGCCGGTATTGTTCTGTATGGACACCGACATGAGTGCCCTCGACCGAGCCGAGGCTGAATTGCGTATTGCCGCTATAGCCTTCGAATCCCAACAAGGAATGCTCATTACTGACGCGAACGGCATCATTCTGCGGGTCAATCAGGCCTTTACGCTGAGTAGCGGCTACTCGGCGGAAGAGTGCATTGGCCAGACGCCCAGGCTGCTCAGATCGGGTCGCCACTCGGTTGATTTTTACATCGAGATGTGGCGCAGTATTCTTGACAAAGGTGCTTGGCAGGGTGAGGTATGGAATAAGCGCAAGAATGGCGAAATACGCGCCGACTGGGTGACGATTACTGCTGTCAAAGACAATAAAGGTCGGATAACGCATTACGTCGGTACCGAGACTGACATTACCCAGCGCAAGGAGGCCGAAGCCAGGATTCTGCATCTGGCCTTCTATGACCCGCTCACCCGCCTGCCAAACCGTCGCTTGCTGCTCGACCGGCTTCAACAGGCGGTCGCCGCCAGTGTGCGCAAACAGATTGCCGGTGCCTTGCTGTTTATTGATATCGATCACTTTAAAACGCTCAACGACACACTGGGCCATGATGTCGGTGATCTGTTATTACAGAAGGTTGCCGAGCGCCTTGCTGCCTGCATCCGCGAAAACGATACCGCAGCCCGCCTTGGCGGCGATGAGTTTATAGTGATGCTGGAAGATATCAGTCCGAACTTGCAAGAGGCCGCCAGTCAGGCAGAAGCCGCCGGCAACAAAATTCTCGCGTCCCTGAGCCAGCCTTACACGTTACGACGTCATGATTACGTGGGCAGCGTAAGTATCGGCATCACGCTGTTTCCGACACTGGAAAGCACAACCGATGAGTTGATGAAACAGGCTGATCTGGCGATGTATGAGGCCAAGGCGGCCGGCCGAAATGCGCTGCGTTTCTTCGACCCCGAAATGCAGGCGGCAGTGAGCTTGCGGGCCGAATTGGTGAATGGCTTACGCGAAGGTCTGCACAAACAACAGTTTCGCTTGTACTACCAACCCCAGGTAGATCGCAATGGCAGTATTGTGGGGGCCGAGGCGCTGGTGCGCTGGGATTGTCCCGCCCGAGGCGTTGTTTCTCCGGCGGAATTCATCCCTGCCGCGGAGGAATCCGGATTGATCCTGCCGCTGGGCTCCTGGGTGCTGGAAACCGCCTGTTTGCAGTTGGCCACTTGGGCAAACCAGCCTGCAGCAGCGCAACTGACTCTGGCAGTCAATGTCAGTGCTTGTCAATTCAGTCGTGCCGATTTTGTTGATCAGGTATTGAAAATTGTATCCCGAACTGGGGCCAACCCTCACCGGCTGAAACTGGAACTCACCGAAAGCCTGCTCATCGATAAGGTAGACGAAGTCATTGCCAAGATGACAGCATTAAAAGCACACGGCATCGGTTTTTCACTGGACGACTTCGGCACCGGGTATTCCTCGCTGGCTTACCTGCGACGTTTGCCGCTGGATCAGTTAAAAATTGACCAATCGTTTGTACGTGACTTGCTGGTCGACCCGAATAGTGTGGCGATTGCAAAAACGATCATTGTCCTCAGTCAGGCGATGGGCCTCTCCGTGATTGCGGAAGGCGTGGAAACCGAAATGCAGCGAGTTGTGCTGGACAGCCTGGGCTGTCACGCTTTTCAGGGCTATTTGTTCAGTCGACCGCTACCTGTTGAAAAACTGGCGGGTTTGCTGTCAGCGCAATAGCAGCAAGCCGGCCTCGACTGCGTCGGGATCCTTCAGATTGTCCCAAGGCTCGATGAGGACGAGCAGCAACAACTTTTCAAACTCCCGAGCAAAACTGGCAACGATTCTTTCGGGATCAGGCACCAGATTTTTATCGGTAATCAACCCGAATTGCACCTTGTTATCGTATGAAAGAATCGAGACTCCCATGCCGATGTCGCCCGACTGTGGCACCCAGAACAGTGGTTGCTTGAGTTTGGCACCGGCCAAATACAGCGCCTGCTGCGCCCCCGGCACATTGGTCATCACTGCGCTTGCCTTGCTCGCCAGCAGGTTGAGTACCTTATCCTGGACAAATTTGGGCGCCATGCCTACAGCGCCGAGAATCGACAGGGTTAGCGCAGCCTGATAAGAACCTTTCAAGTGTGCCATCCGCTCGCGGGTCAGGTATAGCCGGGCCAGCGGGTTCTCGATACCCACCGGCAGTTCCAGCGCTACCAGTCCGAAATGGTTGCCCAATTTGTCCGTATCCTTCGGCCGCCGCATATTAACGGGCACCATGGCGCGGATTTCGACACCGTCAATGGGATCGCCATGCTCCACCAGATAGGCCCGCATGGCCCCAGCGGCCGCTGAAAGCAGCAAATCGTTGACCGAACAGCCGAGCACCTTTCCCACCGCCTTGATCTCCGGCAGAGGTATTGGTTCGGACCAGGCAACCCGCTTGCTCGTCCCCGGCTTGCCCTTGAAGCGAGTTGGTGAGTCGTTGGGCATGATGGCGAGTTTGGCGATCTCGGTCGCAATCCCGGCCCCCATGCGTGCGTAATCAAGTGCCTGCGTAGGGTTCGCCAGCAGTTCGAGATACTTGTGCCAGAACTTGCCCGAGATATTGATCGAAGCCAGCACAGCATCGGTCATTGGTCGCCAGATGGTGCGCCAGAAAAAATCATCTGCTTCGTCCACCCTTTCGTTTAACCGGACGCGCCTCTTGGGGAGCGGCGCCGATTCGTCGGTCATCGAGAGAATGACGCCGACCAAGGCAATACCGTCGGCGATACAGTGATGGATACGCATGATCAGCGCCTGACCACCGAGCGCGGTATCGACAAGGTGGAATTCCCAGAGTGGGCGGGATGGGTTGAGTGGCGTCGAGGCCAGATCGGCGACGAAGCGCTGCAGCTCGGGCTTGCCGGCAGCGCCAGGCAATACCGCGTGGTGCAAATGTTGATCGAGATCGAACTCCGGATCATCTTCCCAGCAATAGCCGCCACCATTTTGCCGGACGACCTGTTTGAACCT
>CAYWNX010000293.1:0-3706 GCA_964459735.1 uncultured Dechloromonas sp.
CCCACCCCGTCTGGTATCCCGTCTATCTGCCCGCCCTCGAAAAGGCCGGCGGCGCCTACCTGCGCGACACCAAGTGGACCAATCCCGAAAATTTCGTCGGCAACGGTCCTTTCGTCCTGAAAACCTGGCGGCGCGGCGAGCTGATCATTGCCGACAAATCCCCGACCTATTGGGATGCGGCGACCGTGCGGCTCCATTCCATCCATTTTCATCCCGCCGCCGATGTCGACGGGGAGGAACGCGCCTTCCGCGCCGGACAGCTGCACATCACCGAGGCACTGCCGGTCGCCAAGGTTGACAGCTACCGCCGCGAACAGCCCGGCGTGCTGCGCATCAGCCCTTTCCTCGACACCTACTTCTACCGGCTCAACACCACGCGCCCCGGCCTGGACAACAAGCTCGTGCGTCAAGCCCTTGCCGCCGCCATTGATCGCCGCACCATCGTCGAAAAGGTCGTGCGCGGCGGGCAGCGGCCCGCCGCCGCCTTCACCCCGCCGGGCATGGACGGTTACGTGCCGCCCGGCCTCCTGGGCTTCGATCCTGATCGCGCCCGCCGGCTTCTGGCGGAAGCCGGCTTCCCCGGCGGCCGGGGCCTGCCGCCGCTCACCATTTTGATCAACAGCTCCGGCAACCATCGCATCATCGCCGAGGTGGTCCAGCAGATGTGGCGCGCGCTCGGCGTGCAGGTCGAGATCGACAACATGGAACAATCCTCGCTCTTCGCGAAACGCCGCGCGCTCGACTATTCCGTGCTCCGCTCCGAGTGGGCGGCGGATTTTGCCGACCCCAAGTCATTCCTCGACATTTTCCGCGGCGGCTCGAGCAACAACCACACCGGCTGGAACAACGCCCGCTACGACGCCCTGCTCCGCGCCGCCGACCGCACGGCCGACCCCGCCACCCGGCACGATCTTTTGCAACAGGCCGAAACCGTGCTGCTCGATGAGATGCCGGTCATACCGCTCTACTATTTCACCACCGTGCGGCTGGTGCATCCCGCCGTACGCGGCTGGAGCGATCTCCAGCTCGACCGTCATCCCTACAAGCATGTCTGGCTGGAGCAGTAAGCCTGCAGGACTGCCGCGGCGCGGCGTTCATCTCTTCCCCCGGGTCCTGGGCGTCCTGTTGGTCCTATTCGGCGGCTGCGGTCGCCGCGACCCCACTCCGGCCGGCCACATCCTCCGCATCGCACAGCGCAACGAGCCGGCCACGCTCGACCCGCAGCTCGCCACGCTGCCTGATGAATTCTTCATCATCCGCGCGCTCAGCGAAGGTATGCTCTCACCCAATCCCGAGGGCGGCGCGCCCCTGCCCGCGGCCGCCGAGCGCTGGAGCATCTCGCCCGATGGACGCACCTACGTTTTCGAACTGCGCGCCGGCGCCCGGTGGTCAAATGGCGACCCGGTCACGGCCGATGACTTCGTCTTCTCGATCCGCCGCGCCCTTACCCCCGCTCTCGCCGCGCCCAAGGCCGCGCTGTTTTTCCCGCTGCGCAACGCCGGGGCCTTCTGCACCGGCCGCACGGCTGATTTCTCCACGGTCGGCGCGCGCGCGCTTGATCAGCACCGGCTTGAACTCACGCTTGAAGAACCCATGGTCGACTTCCCCGCGCTGGTGGCCAGCGGGCCCTGGATCCCGGTGCACCCGGGCACGGTGGAAAAGTCCGGTCGCATGGACCAACGCACCAATGCCTGGGCGCGCCCCGGTAATTTCACGGGCAACGGGCCTTTTACCCTCACCGGCTGGCGCCCCAACCAGGACATCACCGTACGGCGCAATCCCGCCTACTGGGACGCCGCCCGCGTGCGGCTGGAGGAAATCCGCTTTCTCGCCTTCGACAGCGGAGACAGCGAGGAACGGGCCTTCCGCGCCGGCCAGGTCGACGTGACGATGGCCGTGCCATTCAGCAAGCTCGCCACTTATCGCGCCGCGCACCCCCCGGTGGAGCATGACGCGCTGTTGTACGAAACACGCTATCTCACCCTCAACACCACCCGGCCGCCGCTCAATGACCACCGGGTGCGACGGGCACTGGCGTTGGCACTCGACCGTGCCGCGCTCGTCACCGGCGTGCTGCAAGGCGGCCAACAACCGGCGCACTCCTTCGTGCCGCCCGGTCTCGGCGGCTACAAGTCGCCGGTGGTGATCACAGAGGACGCCGCGGAGGCGCGCCGCCTGCTCGCCGCGGCGGGTTTCCCCGGCGGCCGCGGCTTCCCCCGCCTGGAACTGACCACCTGGCCCGTGAATATCGCGCAGCTCGAGGTGATCCAGCAAAAGTGGGCGCGCGAACTCGGCATCGAGGTCGCTCTCGTCCAGCGCGAGGCGCGCACGCATCTCGCCGCCCTCGCCCGCGGGGACTATGACCTCGGCTTCATGACGGCCATCCCGGATTACGACGGCGTGTCTGATCTCTTCCTCCGTCTGAAGTCCGGCAGCCCCGACAACTATCCGCATTGGAACAGCGTGGAATTCGACCGGCTCGTCGCGGAGGCCGGCCGGCTGGACTCCGTCGCCGCGCGCCATGCCGCCTACCAGTTGGCGGAAAGGCTGCTGCTCGACGAGATGCCGGTCATTCCCCTCTATTTCAATGCCCAGAACTTCCTCGTCCAACCCGCGGTCAAGGGCTGGAAGGCCGACCGGCTCTGGACGCGTTTCTACAAGGATCTTTCCACGAAATGAATCTGACGCCATCCCCCGTCTTCGCGGCCCTGCTGGCCGCCGCCACGGCGTTCTGCGCCGAAACCATCGACCCGTTGAGGCTCACCCGCACGGTCGAGCCCGTCGCCCAGGCGATCGAGCTGAACCTCGACCCCGCGAAGGACGACTTCACCGGCCGTGTTCGCGTCGACATCGTCGTGCACGCGGCCACCGCCTCCTTCCGCCTGCACGCCCTCGAGCCGGTCATCACCGCCGCCACGCTGACCGACTTCGCCGGCCGCCGGGTGACGCTCGCGCACCAGGTCACTGAAGCCAAGCTCGGTCTGGTCACCCTTGCCGCCCCGTCACCGCTCGCGCCCGGCGCATACGTGCTCGAACTCGTCTTCACGAACAAGTTCAACCACGCCGGCCTCGGCCTCTACAAGACCGTCAGCCGCGGCGACTCCTACCTGTTCACGCAGTTTGAAGACCGCTACGCGCGCAAGGCCTTCCCGTGCTGGGACGAGCCATCGTTCAAGATACCCTGGCAGCTCACCGTCACCGTGCCCGAGGGGCTCGAGGTCGTGAACAACTCCCCCGCCGCACAGGAATCGCGGCACGGCGGGCTCAGGACCGTCGCCTTCGGCCGCACGCCGCCGATGCCGTCCTACCTCGTGGCCCTTGCCGTCGGTCCGTTTGAATACGTGCTCGTGTCCGGTCTGCCCGTGCCCGGCCGAATCGTCACCCCGCGCGGCCAGTCCGCCCTCGCCGCCGAGGCGGCGAGGCTCTCGCCCTCCTTGTTCGCCCGCCTTGAGACCTACTTCGGCATTCCCTACCCCTACGCGAAGCTCGACCAGATCGCCGTGCCGGAATTCGTGTTCGGCGCGATGGAGAACGCCGGACTGATCACCTACCGCGACAGCCTGCTGCTCATCGACCCGGCGTACCCGCCGTTCAGCGCGCGCCGCAGCCTCGCCAACGTCATCGCCCACGAGACGGCGCACATGTGGTTCGGCGACCTCGTCACCATGGCGTGGTGGGACGACCTCTGGCTCAACGAATCCTTCGC
>CAYWNX010000294.1:0-3703 GCA_964459735.1 uncultured Dechloromonas sp.
CCGCGCTGGTTGGCTTTTTGATCGGCGTCACCATCAGCTATCTGTCCGCGCTGCAGTTGAAAAGCTTCGGGGCAGATATTTTTATCGTCAATATTCTCGGTATTTCCATTATTCGCGAACTTGGCCCGGTGCTTGTTGCGGTGCTGGTCGCCGGGCGCTCGGGGTCGGCAATGACAGCGCAGATCGGTGTGATGCGGGTGACTGAAGAAATTGACGCGCTATCGACAATGGGTATCTCGCGCACCATCCGCGTGGTTTTACCCAAAATTCTCGGGTTGACCGTAGCAATGCCGTTGCTCGTACTCTGGGCATCTGCCGTCGCCCTGCTGGGCGGCATGCTCGCGGCAATGCTGCAACTGGATTTGTCCCTGAGCTATTTCTTCGAAAGCCTGCCGCGGACACTGCCGGTAGCGAACCTGTTCATTGGATTGGGCAAGGGGCTTGTCTTCGGCTTCGTGATTTCCCTGGTGGCTTGCTATTTCGGGCTGCAAGTCAAACCGAATACCGAAAGCCTGTCGGCCAACACCACCAGTGCAGTCGTGACGGCAATTACCACGGTGATTCTGGCCGATGCGGTTTTTGCCATTTTCACTCGCCATATTGGCGTGCCCGATCTATGAGCCAGCCTGCCATCATCGAGTTGTCCGGGATTTGTACGGCTTTTGAAGGAAATTTTGTCCATCGCGATCTGAATTTGCGGGTCGAGGCCGGGCAGATTGTCGGTTTGCTCGGCGGCTCCGGCAGCGGCAAAACCACCTTGTTACGGGAAATGCTGGGCCTGCTCCGGCCAAGTGCCGGCAGTGTCAGCTTGTTCGGGTTCAATCTGAATGGTTCCGATGCACTGGCGCAGCGCGCCGTCCGGCGTCGTTTGGGCATGCTCTTCCAGCACGGGGCGCTGTTTTCTGCACTTTCCGTCTTCGATAATATTGCCTTTCCGTTGCGCGAACTGCGTTGTCTCGACGAAGACTGGATTCGCCGTCTGGTTCACCTCAAGCTGGCCATGGTGGAACTGGAACCATCGCATGGCCGGCTGATGCCGTCTGAACTGTCCGGTGGCATGGTCAAGCGCGTTGCGCTGGCCCGGGCGCTGGCGCTGGAGCCCGAACTTTTACTGCTTGATGAGCCAACCAGCGGCCTGGATCCCGATCGCAGCCAGAATTTCGTCGACCTGGTCGGTGCGCTGCAACAGGCACTTGGACTGACGGTAATCATGGTGACGCACGACCTCAATACCCTGGCTGGGCTGGCTAGTCATGTGGCCGTCCTGGCCGATCAGCAAATCATAGCCTTTGGTCCGAAGGATGAGGTGATGACCGTCGATCATCCTTTCGTCACGGGCTTTTTTGGCGCAGATCGCCGGAAGCTGCTTTAATAAGCGCCGATGGAAAATAAATCTCACGCTCTTATCGCCGGCCTCTTCGCGCTCCTGCTCGGGGCAGCCGTTCTCTTGGCCATTTACTGGCTGGGCGGCAAGAAGGACGAAACGCACGACTACATTGTCGTCACAAAGCAGAATATTGGTGGGCTCAACCCGCAGGCACAGGTGCGTTATCGCGGCATCAGGGTCGGCAAGGTCAGCGATATCCGGCTCGATCCGGATGATTACAGCAATATCCTGATCACTATTTCAGTCAGCGACGATGTTCCGCTCACGCTCGGTACAGTCGCCAAGCTCAATTACCAGGGGGTCACCGGTTTGGCCCATATCCTGTTGCTGGAAACCGGCAAGGAGACCGGGCGACTGGAGCCCAATGACGACAAGCCACCCCGCATCACGATGATTCCATCCCTGCTTGAAGAACTTGGCGAAACAGGTATGGCTACCTTGCGTCAGGCGCGGGAGCTGATTGGCAGTGCCAATGCCATGTTGAGCGAGGAAAATCGACAGCACTTGAGCGCGACCCTGGTTAACCTTGAGGCTGCCTCGGCCAGTATGAAGCCGACGCTGGAAAACCTGAATGGCACGCTGGTTCAGGTGAAAAAGCTGCTCGATGACCAGAATGTGAATAAACTCTCCCAAGCAGTGGCTGATGCAGGGCCATTGTTGGCAGATACCCGAGTCTTGATCGGTAAAATGCAGGTGGTAGCTGACAAATTCGATGTTGCCATAGGTGATGCCTCGGCTGGTGGGACCTCTGCGTTAATGCCGCGCCTGAACGAACTGGCCGTTGATTTTTCGACAACCTCGCGGCAATTGAGTCGCGTCTTGCGTATTCTTGAAGAGACGCCGCAAGGTTTGGTTTTCGGGGCACCCGCTTTGCCGCCGGGGCCGGGTGAGGCAGGTTTTTCTGCTGGCGGGGAGAAATAGCATGCGCTGCCTGCTTTTGCTCAGTATCTGCGTTTTACTTCCCGGTTGCTTCACGGCCGGCAAGCGTGGCGAAAATACATTGGCGGTTTACGATCTGGGTTTATCGCCCGTTCGACTGATCGAGGCTGAGCGAAAACAGCCGATAGCGATCGAGGTACGAGCGCCGCTCTGGTTCGATGCCATGGGGATCGAGTACCGCCTGGCCTACGCCGATGTCTCGCGCTTGCGTGAATATGGTCGTGCACGCTGGGTCGGGCCGCCGGCGCAGTTGATTCAGCAGCGTTTGATGCAGCAGCTTGGTTTGTCAATGGCCGGGCAGGGACAAAGCAACTGTCTACTGCGTGTCGAAATTACCGAATTCAGTCAGGTATTTATCAGCCCGGAGAGCAGCAAGGGTGTCTTGCAGGGACGCGTGCAGTGGCTTGATCGTTCGCGCAAACAGATTGCTGAGCGAACATTGAATATTGAAAAAGCGGCACCAAGTCAGGACTCCCGCGGCGGTGTCAGCGCCTTGCAGGCAACAACCGAGCAACTGGCGATTGATTTGCTGACGTGGGAAAAACAATTACCGGCGGCTGGCAAAGCCGGTGTCTGTTCCGGCTAGTCGGCAACAATGCGCTCGGCAATGCGCTTTTTGATGTCGGCGAGATTGTCGTCGAAACCACTGTAATGCATCAGCGAAAGCCCAAAAACGCAGGCATAGAGCAGCAGGCTGCGGCTCTTGGCTTCGGCATCCGACATCCCGGCGGCGACAAACAGCTTGCGCGTGCATTCCAGGCGGTAAAGATCAACCGACTCGACGACAGTCGCCGCTTGCTTGTCATGGCGCGCCCAGTCGCGCACCGCCAGTTCGATCAACATGCCTTTGCGATTTCGGCTGGCGCCATAAAGCTCAATGGCGTAATGCAGTTGGTCCCGCTCTTTGCCCGGCGCGACCGAGGTCGTTTTCTCGATGTCGCGAATTCGGCCTTCTTTCCACTGACCAAGCAAAGCCTCGAGCAAAGCCTGTTTGTCCTTGAAGTGCCAGTAAAAGCTGCCCTTGGTCACGCCGCAATGCTTGGCCAATACCTCAACGCGCAAACCGGCAACGCCTTCGCGCGCCAGTACGTCGATGGCAGCCTCGATCCAGTGCTCACGGTCGAGTTGGGTCCGCGGTGCAGGGGTTTGACTACGCGCCTTGGCTGGCGTTATTTTTGAGGGGGGCTTGACAGGTTTATTTTCCATACGCTACCGTACGTTTTTTCCATACTACACAGTATGGTACATTGTGCGGATTGAGTGGGCGTCTGTCAAACAGGCGGCTAGTTTAAATAAAATTAATGAGCAAGAAGGAGAGACTTATGAAAATTCTCGTTCCCGTCAAACGGGTCATCGACTACAACGTCAAAGTCCGCG
>CAYWNX010000295.1:0-3692 GCA_964459735.1 uncultured Dechloromonas sp.
TCGTTAAGATTGGTCATCGCAAAACCGTTGCGCAGGCGATCCCAAAGATTGTCCGGACTGGCGGTTAGATCAATGCTGCTCGGCGGCTGCGGGGCGGCGCGGACTTCATGAATGGTCAGTGCATCTTCCAGGCTGCTGTTAACGGGTTGAGCGAGTGAAGGTGCAAGCAGGGAGATCAGTGGAAAAGTGTCGGTGGTATCGGCAAGCGTCGGGGCGGCCAGGGCGAGCGTGAAAATACTCAGCCCGGCGCCGGCAATACGGCGGATCAGCGACAGAACGTTGCGGTCTAGCATAGAGTGGAGCTCCTGGCGCGAACGGGGTCGACTAAAAGCGGCATTATACCTGAGGCTTGTGGGGGTATCCGGCTTGACGGTTACCAGAGCGCTTGGGCGGGCGGCCGGGGGGCTTTGAATACGAAGGTTTTTTTGCGTTGACCGCAGCAGTCGTGAAACTCATGCTGGCACGTCTAAACTTGCGCTATTGCCTGTACCACAGGCGTCAGGGAGGAAGATGAAGCCATTGATACTGGATAAAAGCCGAATTCCAAGCGGCGTTTGGGTACTTGGTTTCGTCAGCATGTTGATGGATATTTCTTCGGAAATGATCCATAGCCTGTTGCCGTTGTTCATGGTGAGCACGCTGGGGGCCAGTGCTTTGGTCGTCGGCCTGATCGAAGGCTTGGCGGAAGCGACTGCTCTGATCGTCAAGGTGTTTTCCGGGGTGCTTAGTGATTTTTTGGGCAAGCGCAAAGGGCTGGCGCTCTTCGGCTACGCGCTGGGCGCGGTGAGCAAGCCGCTTTTTGCCTTGGCACCGACAACCGGCCTCGTTCTCGGCGCCCGTCTGCTTGACCGCGTGGGCAAAGGTATCCGTGGGGCGCCGCGCGATGCGCTAATTGCCGATATTACGCCGGAGGGTATCCGCGGCGCGGCTTTTGGCCTGCGTCAGTCGCTCGATACCGTGGGCGCCTTTCTCGGCCCTTTGCTGGCGGTGGGGCTGATGTTGCTCTGGGCCAACGATTTTCGTGCCGTATTTTGGGTCGCGGTGATCCCGGGCGTGCTGGCCGTCGCCTTGCTGTTCCTGGGGGTGCATGAGCCAGCGCGCCATTCCGGGGCCAAACGCCGCAATCCGATCAGCCGCGAGAGTCTACGGTGCCTGAGTCCGGCTTACTGGTGGGTGGTTGGTATCGGCGCGACTTTTACCCTGGCCCGTTTCAGTGAGGCTTTTCTCGTTCTGCGCGCCGAGCAAGGTGGTATTCCACTGGCTTTGGTGCCGCTGGTGATGGTGGCGATGAATCTGATCTACGCCGCTACGGCCTACCCCTTTGGCAAGCTGGCCGATTGCATCAGCCACACCCGCTTGCTGATTTACGGCCTGATTGTCTTGCTGGCCGCCGATCTGGTGCTGGCAAGCAGTAATCACTGGGTTGTCGTTTTGCTCGGTGTCAGTCTCTGGGGGGTACATATGGGGATGACGCAGGGTCTGCTGGCGACGATGGTGGCCGACACGGCGCCGGTCGACCTGCGCGGTACGGCCTTCGGTTTCTTCAATCTGATGAGCGGTGTTGCCATGCTCCTCGCCAGCGTGACAGCCGGGCTGCTATGGGATCGACTGGGCGCGGCATTCACTTTTTATGCCGGTGCGGCTTTCTGTCTGCTGACCTTGATCGGGCTGGCTATTCGCTCGCGTCAGACTTGAAAATTGCTGGCTTTTGCCGGTTGACCGCAGCAATCAGCCGATAAACGGTAGTTGCAAGGTATCGGTATCCGTCGCCGTGCCGGTGGTTTCCCTAGATAGCGCCAGAAAGGCCTGGGCCGCCGGGCTGACATGGCGCTGCCGGTGGCGGGCAAAATAAAAATGGCGTCGCAAATCGAATTGCGGTGTTTTTATCTCGACCAGGCTACCCCGGCGGAAGGCTTCGCGCAGGGCCAGGCGCGACAGGCAACCTATGCCCAGCCCTGACTCCACGGCGCGCTTGATCGCTTCCGTATGCTCCAGTTCAAGCTGGATATGCAAGTCCGGCAAAGCGCGGGCAATTACCCGGTCAAACAGGGCACGGGTGCCTGAGCCGCGTTCGCGAACAATCCATTTTTGCTCGGTGAGCAGCGCCGGGATGATTTCATCCAGCTTGGCCAATGGGTGATGTGGCGCACAAAAAACGACCAGTGCATCGTCCAGCCACGGTTCCAGCAACAGCTCGGGATCGTTGGCCTCACCTTCGATCAGGCCGATATCAAGCTCGTAGCGGCTCAACTGCTCAACGATGCTGTGCGTATTGGCGACGTGCAACTGGATTTTCGACGCCGGGTGGAGGCGCAAATATTCCGCAACAACCAGCGTCGCCAGGTAATTGCCGATTGTCAGCGTAGCGCCCACCGCCAGTGGTCCGAGCACGCCGCCGGCGAGATAACCCTCAATATCCGCCGCCCGCGCCAGCATGTCCTCGGCTTGCGGCAACAGGCCGCGTCCGGTGCTGTTCAGGCGCAACGATTTGCCGATCCGGTCAAAGAGCGGGCAATCGAACTGTCGCTCCAGTTCAACCAGGGCGCTACTCGCTGCCGACTGCGACATCGCCAGGCTCTCGGCAGCTCGAGAAACATTTTCGGTGCGGGCAATCGTGGCAAAAACTTCAATCTGACGTAGGGTAATTCGCATATCGACTTAATCGGTAATAGATAGCGAAATTATCCGCTTAAATATCTATGCTGCCCAGACTATGCTTCAAAGCGTACCAATCACTGCCGGGAATTACTGCCATGAGCGCACTCGCAAAAGAAAAGATCCTCTCTGTTCATCACTGGAATGACACCCTGTTTTCATTTCGCACCACCCGAGATCCGGGCCTGCGTTTCATTAATGGCCAGTTCGTGATGATCGGCCTTGAGGTCAATGGTCGGCCGCTGACTCGGGCCTATAGCATTGCCAGCGCCAACCATGAGGAGTATCTGGAATTTTTCAGCATCAAGGTTGCCGACGGCCCTTTGACGTCACGCCTGCAACACTTGCAGCCCGGTGATCCGATCATCGTCAGCAAAAAGCCCACAGGCACCTTGGTACTCCACGATCTGAAACCGGGCAAGCGCCTCTTCATGTTTGCCACCGGCACCGGTCTTGCCCCCTTCATGAGCCTGATTCACGACCCGGAGGTTTACGAGAAATTCGAGAAGGTCATTCTCATTCACGGCGTCCGCTGGACCAACGAGCTGGCCTACCACGACTATATCGAGCACGAGTTATCGACAAACGAGTTCTTTGGCGACTGGGTGCGCGAAAAACTCATCTACTACCCAACGGTGACGCGTGAGCCATTCCGCAACGAAGGCCGGCTGACTGATCTGATCGACTCCGGCAAACTCTTTGCAGACATTGGCTTGCCCCCGCTCGACCCGGCCACTGATCGCGCCATGATCTGCGGCAGCCCGGCCATGTTGGCCGACACCGCCGCAATGCTCGATGCCCGAGGTTTCAAGGTCGGCCACCACCACACCGGGCAACTGGGCGATTACGTGATTGAACGGGCTTTTGTCGAGAAATAGGGATGAGGCGAGGGCGGGTTGAGAAAACCCACCCTATTCCTTATTTGAACAAGGCTGGAAACAAAAAAGCCGTTGAATCGACAAGATTCAACGGCTTTTTAACGGTTGGCGGAGTGGACGGGACTCGAACCCGCGACCCCCGGCGTGACAGGCCGGTAT
>CAYWNX010000296.1:0-3689 GCA_964459735.1 uncultured Dechloromonas sp.
CCATCTGCTCGGCGTACTCCAAAGCTTTGGTGGCGATGCAGTACACATCATCGCCA
Source organism: uncultured Dechloromonas sp. (assembly GCA_964459735.1). Lineage (GTDB taxonomy): Bacteria > Pseudomonadota > Gammaproteobacteria > Burkholderiales > Rhodocyclaceae > Azonexus. The sequence continues at coordinate 57 of CAYWNX010000296.1, forward strand.
CCTCACCCACAGTCGACGCTGCACTAATGCAACTGCCATCCACACATCGCCATGCAAGACTGAAACGAACCATCAGCGCTCCCTCATACGCAAGAGCACAACTTGGTATAGCCGCGCACTGACCGGCCCGGCATCCGGACGCCGAAAGGGAGGGCAAATACAAAGCCCTCCCCAGTCTTGTCGAATGACTCCGCGCAAATCGACCGGACACCCACTCTCCTCGCAGAAACACCCTGCAACCACCAATGGCAATTGCCGGTAGTGGGCTAACAGGGTCGCCACTTTCGACTACCGTTCACCCAGTGAAGCCGTTACAGTATTAGACTGATAAAATAATTCTGTATGGCATCAAAATACGGAAGCATCGACAGTACAAAAAAGCTGTGAAGCATTTTTATATGGCGCCCAGACCCATGTGCTTCAGGCGTTCAAGTTCCAGAGGGGGAGCAACATGACCATCCGACTAATGCTGGTTGATGACCACAAAATTCTGCGAGACGCCCTGCGCGCAGTCCTTGAGCATGAGGCCGACATTGTTCTGGTCGCGGAAACCGACGACCCGAATGAGGTTGTTCGCCTGGCGCGTGCGCAGCGACCCGATATCGTAGTTATGGATATCGGCCTGCCCCAGATCAGCGGCATTGAAGTGACCCGCCGCCTGATACAGGAGCTTCCCGCCATCAAGGTGCTCGGCCTGTCCTCCTTTTCCGAGCGGCGCATTATTCTTGAGATGCTCGATGCCGGCGCCTGCGGTTATGTCGTCAAATCGGCCGGGCAGGATGAACTACTGCGTGCCGTGCGCGCCCTATCGCTGGGCCGCACCTATCTTTGCCCCGAGGTTTCGGCCATCGTGATAAATACCATGCGCGGCCGAAAGGTTTCCGACAAACCGCAGGGCGAACAACTCGGCCGCCGCGAACGGGAAGTCCTGAAACTGCTGTCTGAGGGACGCACCTCGCCGGAGATTGCCAGCGCACTCAATATCGCCACCAGTACGGTCGAAGTTCACCGTCGCAACATCATGGCCAAACTTGATCTGCACAGCGTCGCCGAGTTAACCAAATACGCCATACGCCAAGGCATAACCTGCGCCTGAGCGGGACCACACCCACCGCTCAGGTGTCGCTACCAATATCGCCAGTCAGGAAAAGCGCCGGTTCGTTATCTCGGTGATGCATTCCTGCAAGGCCTCTATCTCCAGCGGTTTGTGCTGCACGATGACGCCACGGTCAGCCATGCTGCGCATCAGTTTGGGGTCGGTATCCCCGGTAATGAGCAGAGCGGGCAGTTTTTCACCAAACACTTCTCTTGTTGCCGCAATCACATCAAAACCGGTTTTCCCATCGGCCAGCCGGTAATCCGAAATAACGACATCGGGTGGCTCGCTACCCAGCCGGTCCAGCAGATCCTTTCCCGTCTCCGCGGCCACCACCTCATGTCCGAGTGCCTCCAGCGCACAACTCATTGCGGTGAGAACCGCGACGTTGTCATCCACCAGAGCGATACGCAATGGTCGCGGCCTCGATTCCTGCCGCCCCTCCGCCCGGCTGGCTCGCCCCAGGGGCAGCTCGACAGAGAACATCGAGCCTTTGCCAACTTCGGAGCTGACGCGAACCTGCAAGCCCAGCAAGGCCGCCGTCTTGGCGACGATAGCCAGGCCGAGACCGCTGCCGCGATTGCGCTCGCCCGGCCCGAGTTGCCTGAATTCCTCGAAAATTTCGTCGATTTTGTCCTTGGGAATGCCGATGCCGGTATCGCGCACCTCAACCCACATCGTCCTTTGGTGGCGCCGACAGCCCACCACTACGCCGCCAGACTCGGTGTAACGAATGGCATTGGCGATCAGATTACCGATGATCCGCTTAAACAGCACCGGGTCGGTATTTACCGTTAACCGCGAGGGAGCGCAGCGCAGGCGCAGCCCTTTCAACGCAGCTTCGGGGGCATGGATTGAAATGAGGTTGTCCAAAACCTCTGCCACCGGAAAGTCTCTTACCTCCGGCGTCACTACCCCGGCATCGAGCTTTGAAATATCGAGCAGATCAGTCAGCAGTTCATTCAGGCTGGAAACACAACTCGTCAGGTTATTTACCAGCGTGCTATCAGTCGTTGGCAGCCTGTTCTTCAACATACCGACGTACAGACTCAAGGCAAAAAGCGGTTGGCGCAAATCGTGGCTGGCCGCTGCAAGAAAGCGGGATTTGGCATGATTGGCATGTTCGGCCTCAGCCTTGGCTACTTTCTGCTCATCGACCGCCCGCTTCAATTCGGTGATGTCTTCATGTGCCACCACCACCCATCGGCGCGGAGCGGGCAAAGCATGAACATTCATCCGGAACCAGCGCGAGTTACCCGGCTGCTGGCAGCGATAATCCAGCGTGGCAAAACTGCGGTGCCCGGTCCTCACCTCGTCGATGGCGGACCAGACGCCGCAGGACGCCACTCGGCAGGGTTGCCCGAACGCCGAGCCGCAGGTACTGCAGTAATGCAAACCCAGCTCCCATTCAGCCAACTGGCCATAGTTTTCGGCCACATACGTTTCCCACGCCTTGTTGGCAGCGACGATCAGACCGTTTTCATCAAGCACGACGATTTGCGCGGTCAACGAGTTAAGAATGGCAACATTGAAGGCCTCGCTCTCGCGCAGTCGGTCGGTCATTTCCCGAATTTCTGTGATATCCCGCGAGAAACCCGCTGTGCCGACAATTTGTCCATCCAGGGTGACTGGCGACTTCCAGGTTTCAAACCAGCGCCCCTCGCCGCAAGCGTCACTGCCAGGTTCGATGAGTTCCTCGACGCGTTTGCTGACACCGTTATCCAGAACCCAGCGGTCGTCAGCACGAAAAGACTCCGCCGTACCCTTGGGCACAATATCGAAATCGCTTTTGCCGACCAAGGATTCCGGCGATGGCCAGCCGAAAGATCTGGAGAAGGGTGTATTAACGGCGAGAAAACGGCTTTGCTCATCCTTCAACCAGACCAGACAGGGAATATTGTCGAGAATGGCTTGCCGGTAGCGGTCACCCCGTCGGACACTTTCCTCCAACTCCCTGCGCTCGGTAATGTCAGTCAGCACCAGATTGCAGACTTGCCCCCTTAAATCGGCAACCGCATCGATACGTACGGTAATGACCTCATCCTTACCCGACGGACGCAGGTTCAGCTCGCAGGTTTCAATGTCACCACTGGCCAATACCTGGCTCAAAAAAGCATTGAATATCGGTACGTCGTCGCCCGACACATAGGCCGCTAGTCGCTGGCCAGGCAGTTGCAAGCGCTCACTGCCGAGCAGACGGGAACCGGCCAGGTTGACCAGACGAATTTGGCTATCCAGTGCGATGCAAAAGTAAGCCACTGGCGCAAACTCATAAAGATCAATGAAACGCTGGCCGGCTTCGGCTTCGGCCAGTGCCGCCTGCAGCGACTCATTCTGCATTTCCAGTTCAATCTGATGCACTTGCAATTCATGCACCAGACGCTGCAGATCATGCGCCAATTGTGGCTCACCAGCTTTTGCCGTGTCGTTTTGCAGACGCTCTTCGGCTTGGCGGCGTAGTTCCAGGGCCATAGCGGCGTAGTTCTGCTGATCCTTCATAGCTGACCTTTCATATGTCGCTCAACCCACCGGTGCGG
>CAYWNX010000297.1:0-3667 GCA_964459735.1 uncultured Dechloromonas sp.
GCACTTGATCAGCGTCGATTTGCCGGAACCGGACGGGCCGCAGACGACGATCACTTCACCTTTGCTGACCTCGGTGGTGCAATCGGTAAGAACCTGGAAGCTGCCGTAATGTTTGCTGACGTTTGCAATCTTGATCATGGAATTTCTCCTTGAGACTGGCGCTCAGGCCGTGGAATATTTTTTCTGGAGGCGCTTCACCAGTTGCGAGGCGGAGAAGCAGATGACGAAATAGACGACGCCGGCAAAAAGCAGCATTTCAACCAGTCGACCGTCGCGGTCGCCGACCTTGTAGGCGGCACCGAAGAAGTCGGCGAGCGCCGAGACGTAGACCAGCGAGGTGTCCTGGAACAGGATGATCCCCTGGGTCAGGAGCAGCGGCACCATGTTGCGGAAGGCCTGCGGCAGCACGACGAGACGCATCGCCTGGCCGTAGTTCATGCCCAGGGCCGAAGCTGCCGAAATCTGTCCCTTCGGTACGCTCTGGATGCCGGCCCGGATGATTTCCGAGTAATAGGCTGACTCGAACAGGGCAAAGCCGGCCATCGCCGAAGACAAGCGCAAGTCCGTCCCCTTCGGGATGTTGAACAGTTGCCCGACAAATTCCGGCACGATCAGGAAGAACCAGAGCAGCACCATGACCAGCGGCACGGCGCGGAACAGGTTGACGTAGCCGGCGGCGAACCAGGACAGCGCCTTGACCGACGACAGCCGCATCATGGCCAGCAATGTGCCCCAGACGATGTCGATCAGCACCGCCTGGAAGGTGATGACCAGGGTGATTTTCATGCCGTCCCAGAGGAAGGGCAAGGCGCCGGGGATGGAAGACCAGTCGAATTCGTACATTTTATTTGCCTCCGATATAGCCGGGCACGGCGATGCGTTTTTCAAACTTGTGCATCAGGGTCATCACGGTGACGTTGATGATGATGTAGGAGATCGTCACGGCGATGAAGGACTCGAAGGGCTGTGCCGTGTAATCGACCAACTGGCGGCCCTGGGCGGCCAGTTCGAGGAGGCCGATGGTGGAACAGACGGCGGAGTTCTTGAAGATGTTGAGGAACTCGGAAGTCAGCGGCGGCACGACCAGGCGGAAGGCCATCGGCAACATCACGAAGCGATAAGTCTGCGGCAGCGTGAAACCGAGCGCCAGGCCGGCGTTCTTCTGGCCGCGCGGCAGCGAATTGATGCCGGCCCGCACCTGTTCGGCGACCCGGGCGCTGGTAAACAAGCCGAGGCAGATCATCGAGGCGAGGAATTGCTGCATCACCGGATTGGTCTGCTTGTAGGCATCACCAATACTGGCCGGCACCAATTCAGGCAGCACAAAGTACCAGATGAACAACTGCACGAGCAGCGGCACGTTGCGAAACATCTCGACATAGGCGGTGGCGAAGCCGGCCAGCACCTTGTTCGGCACCGTCCGCAGGACGCCGACCAGTGCCCCGAGCAACAGGGCAATCACCCACGCGCTGAGCGACAGCCCGATGGTCATTTTGAAGCCGGCAAACATCCAGCCCAGGTAGGTGTCATCGCCGCTTGCGCTCGGCTGCAGGAAGACACCCCAGTTCCATTGGTAATTCATGATTTCCTCCTCATCCGCGGGGTCGACCGCCGGCCGCCCCGCATTTCCCCGATGACCTGATTACTCGAAAGCCTTGTCGTTCGGCGCCTTGAAAGCCGCTTTCATTTCATCAGAGAGCGGCATGCCGAGATTCAGGCCTTTCGGCGGAATCGGGTTCATGAACCACTTGGCGTAGATCTGCTCGGCTTCACCGGAAGTCAAAGCCTTGGTCAAAGCGGCATCGACCACCTTCTTGAAGGCCGGGTCATCCTTGCGCAGCATGCAACCGTAGGCTTCCTTGGATTGGGCGGTGCCAACGACAACCCAGTCGCTCGCCCGCTTGGCCTTGGCCATTTCACCGTAGAGCAGCGCGTCGTCCATCATGAAAGCCACAGCTCGGCCGGTTTCAAGGGTCAGGAAGGCTTCGCCATGATCCTTGGCGGAGATAACGCTCATACCCATTTTCTTTTCTTCGTTCATCTTGCGCAGCAGACGTTCGGAAGTGGTGCCGGCAGTGGTGACGACATTCTTGCCGGCGAGATCGGCAAAGTCGTTGATACCGGAGGTCTTCTTGACCATCAACTTGGTGCCGATCACAAAGATGGTGGTCGAAAAGCCGACCTGCTTCTGACGCTCCAGATTGTTGGTCGTCGAGCCGCATTCGATGTCGACCGTGCCGTTCTGCACCAGCGTGATGCGATTGGCCGAGGTGACCGGCATCAGCCTGATGTCGATCTTGGCCAGCTTGAGTTCAGCCTTGATGCCTTCGACGGCCTTCAGCATCAGTTCATGCGAATAACCGATGACCTGCTGCTTGTCGTCGTAATAGGAGAACGGAATCGAGGACTCACGATGACCGAGGGTGATGGTGCCGGTGTCCTTGATCTTTTTCAGGGTCAGAGATTCCTGGGCCTGAGCCGGCAAAACAGCGACAGCGCTCAGGGCAGTGGCAAGCGCGGCGGTAATGGCAATCTTTTTCATGTCGTCTCCTGTGTATTTGGAAGAAGCCAATAGACAGCTTCGGTACCTATTATTACGCAGGGTGCGTGCCAGCGACCAAGGCTCTTAAAAGAGAAGTCAAAGCACTGTTTTTATTGTGTTTTACCAAAATAAAAGGAATGCGCCCGTCGGAATTCCGACACCCGGCATTTTGTAGCCATCGGATTTCCGACAGCAGGAATGCTGCGGTCGACGGAAAAATGGGAGGAATTTCAAACCACCGGTATGGCAATCCGCGTAGCGAACCCCGCTCAGCCAGTTCAACGGCATGCAAAACAGTGCAGGCCGTGGTTTCAATCCATTCGGAAAATGGATCAGAGTCGACAACGATGCCGACACCAGCCGGAAAGGAACTAGATCAAGCTTGCACCTTTGAAAACAGAACCGGCACCGAAGGTACGGGCATCTCAAGTCGGCAGTCTGAATTAGAAGTGTCGGGGAAATTTACACTGCCATTTGTCACCGGCCTATAGCTCTGTAGAAAACTTCATTAACAACTTGTTTTTTATTGATATTTTTATGCCAAACAGTACCGGGCATGGGATATGCACCGGCTTATGCGTCTGCCAAATCCATAGCGCGACAACTGCTAGCGCAAGGATTCCGGCAAACTCAACCTAACTCAGAGGAGCGGAAAATGAAAATATTCAAACTTGCCCTTACTGCCGCTGCAGCACTCACGTTGTGCACCAGCGTCGCACAGGCATCGCCAATCGTCACCTCATGGACCGTCACGAATACCGCCACGTTTGTGAATCCGATCTTGCCCGCAGGTAACACCTTTCCTAACCCGGTGCTGAGCAATGGCGGCACAAAACTGAGTTGGGGTGACACTAGCCTCGCGACCCAGAGCAGCTTGGTCATCACCAACTCAGGGGCTCCAGTTATCGTTCCTGATGCAACTTTGACGTCCACCGTGCAAGTAACGCACAATAATTTTCCGATCCCTTCGGGAAATTCTCTTACGAGCGCCGATATTCTTGCATCGCTCACACTGACCTCGGCGACCCCATCCGTGGGCGCTCCACTTGCTTCTGCCCTTACTTTTAACATCCGCTTCATCGAAACGCCGAACGACGGCTCAGGGGGCATATGTGCCGACGGCTT
>CAYWNX010000298.1:0-3655 GCA_964459735.1 uncultured Dechloromonas sp.
TCGCTGTTATGAGCCACCACGGCCCCCACTGCATAGCGCTGGTCGTTACGCAACATCTCCTCGCACGAAGCCCAGTCGGCCTGAGCCAGACAAGACTGATCGACGATCCGGTTGTAATGCACCGAAGCCGGGTCGTCGATCGCTTTCAGATCGTGGGTGGCGCACAGGTAAGGCAGTTTTGCGGCACGGGCGAAATCGCTATCCGGTGCGGCATAACCGAACAGTGCCGTGATCGCGAAAATACCGGCCGGCGCACAGGCATCGCCCTCCCGCTTATCCGGCCCCGCCCCGCCGACTGGCGGATGCAGCCCCCGCCCCCAGGCCAGCCCGGACTTGCCCAGGCTCACCGTCAGCGCCGGAGCGACGCCTCGCCAATCGCCATCGAGACGTTCCCGTTCGAAGCGCTGCAATTGCGCGGTGCAGCACCTCCAGTCTGGCGCGATGACGAGAAGCAATTGGCGCGACGAAGCCAGCGCTGACGTGGTGTTTTGTATAGAGTGAATGGAAGAAGGTGACGCCATGCTTGCAACTCGGGAAATGTTGTTGAGAGCGACAGGCAAGGACGAAACTTCGGTTTTGACCGATTTTCACGGTTGACCGTAGCAAGCCCCGTCAAGCACTCCATCGCGCTGATTATCTTGCCGTGTTTTGCAGACCTGACCAAGAAAACCTCTCACAGCAAACAGGCCAGCATTTCATTTACGGTGCCTGATCTATACACTGACGCCGTTTATCGCATGACAACCTGGAGAATAAAACATGCAAGGATCGTTTGAGTACAAGGTCGAAGGTAACGGTGATGCGGTTGTTTTGGGGATCGATTTAGACTCAATCAGCGCCAAAGCCCTAGTTCGCCTTGATCGTTACATCAACTGGGCAGACGTTCTGAAATTGACGGAGAACGATCCGGAAGCGGCCTATGCGGCGGAACGCCTGCATACCGTTTTGCAACACCTGGGCCGCTAAGGTCGCGGCAAGCGCACTTCGCTGTCCACACTTGCCCGGACGCTTGCGGGAGGCTGTTTTGCAGCATCCCCAAGCCTGAGCTTATGCCAGGGCGGTCGTGCCCCAACCTTGCCCATTCGCCATGCGCTTTTCCCGCATCTTCCTGAATCGTCTGCAAAATCAGCCTGCCGCTGAAGACACCGTGGTCGTCATTGACGTGCTGCGCTCGTTCACGACGGCAGCGGTGGCGCTGGCCAAAGGAGCCAGTGCGATCTACCCGGTGGAAGGCGTCGCCGCGGCGATGGCACTGGCGGGCAGGATTCAACATTCGGTGTCGGTGGGGGCCGTGGTTGGTGGCGATCCGGCACCCGGTTTCGATTTCGGCAATTCACCATCCCAACTGTTGCAGGCTGATCTTGCCGAGAAGACGGTCGTGATGAGTACGGCGGCGGGTGTGCGCGGCCTGCAGGGTTTTCGCCGGGCGCGGAACCTCTACGCCGCCAGCCTCGTTTGCGCCCGGGCAACGGCCGAGGCAATCCGCACGGCAGGCGCCGAGGAAGTCTGCTTTGTGATCACCGGCGAATGGGTTGATCGCGATGGCGACGAAGACATCGCCTGTGCCGACTACATTGAAGCCTTGCTGCGCGGCGATCAGGCTGCACCGGAACAATTTGCGCAACGGGTGCGCGACTCCGACTTCGGGCAACGTTTTGCGGCCGGTACCTGGCCAAATCTGCCCCGGGCCGACCTCGAACTCGCCGCTCAGCCGGATCTTTTCGGATTTGCCATGCGAGTAAGGCCCGAAGGGGACCATCTGGTCATTCGCTGAAGCTCAAGACGCAGCGTAAGCAAGGCGTTGGCGCGCTTTCCACCGGTGCACCGTACTTTCCACGGTCAACCGGAAATCTTGGCCAAAATCGAGCGCCCGCTTACTGGCTGACCCCATGCCCCCCAATCCGCTGCCTTAAAAAAACAACGCCCCGGAATTACCTTCCGGGGCGCTCGCTGGCAGAAGCTGATCAATCAGGCTGCGACCTTCTTGCACTCCGTCAGACAGGCGGCACAGGACTCTGCGCAGGCCTTGCACTCCTTGTGGTGATCGGCGTGCTTGCGGCACTCTTTTTCGCAGTTGGCGCAGACTTCGGCAGTGACCTTGGCGAAGGCGGAAACGTATCGGGAATCCTGCCCGGCCAGTTTCATCAGCGCGGTGCACGAAGCCAGCAGTTCATTGACCGACTGGGCGCAGGCAGCCACGGACTTATCGCCGTTGCCGAGCAGATACAGACAATGCGCCAGGCAGGCTTCGCCGGTTTTCAGGCAGTCTGCGTTGGCGGCGATCAGGGCGGCGTTGCGCTTGGCCATGCCGGCCTGATCGTGGTGGTCGTGCTGCCCGGCCAGCGCGGCGCTGGAGATGGCTCCGGCCACGGCGGCAGCTACGGTTTTCAATACCTCGCGTCTTTCCATCGGCTTTTCCTCTTCTTTTGGATTGATTGTTGATGCTGCTGCCATGCTCGGGCCGGGGTGCTGGCGCCGACAGCCACGACCATGGAAGCAAGGGCTGGCCGTACGGTCAACCGGAAATTTCGCCCAAAATCAAAATCCTGCTCAGTGGCTGGTACCTTCCGACTTGGTGATCTTGTTCCAGACGTTGTACTTGCCGACCGGCTTCTTCATCGGCAGGCGCTTCACCTCCTTCAGCGTCACTGCGTCGTAGATGATGATCGCGCCGTCCATGTCCCACAGGCTGGCCAACACGTATTTGCCGTCCTTGGTGAATTCGACGTGGGCGAAGGTCTTGCCCGGTTCCGGCTTCAGCTCGGCGACGATTTCCAGCGTTTCCTTGTCGATGATCTGCATGGTGTCCTTGAACTCCTTGCTCATCATCGAGTCGGTCCAGGCGTAGCGGCTGTTTTCGTGGCTGCGCATGAAAAACCCAGGGCCGCGCGTTTTGATCTGCTTGACCGTTTTCCAGGTCTGCATGTCGATGATGCTGATCACGCCTTCGTTGAGGTTCGGTGTCGCCATCACCGTCCGGCCCTGCCCTGTCTCATCCTTCCATTTCCAGCTGATGCCGGAGCCCAAGTGCGGCATGCCGGGCAGTTCGAGGTCGGCGACTTTCTTGCGCGCATCGAGGTTGACCACCTGCCCGCTGACTGCGCTCTTGGCATCGTTGCGAGAGGCACCCATCACTTCGTCGTAGCCCTGCGTGAAGTAGAAGTCGTCGAGGTAATCATCCAACTGGCTGCGCTGCGGATTGAGGAAGCCGGAAATGAATGCGCCCTCCTTGTACTTGAAGTCGTGGATCATGCCGGCCGGAATATCATCCGCCTTCGGGTTGTACGAAACCTCCCAAACCTCTTTGACGTCCTTCAGCGCGGCAACGAAGCTCTGGCGCGGCGAGGCGTCGTAGACCGCGGAAACCCGCGAACTGGTCTTGCCGTCCTTGTCGGTCACCGGCAGGATTTTGGCGACATTCAACTCGGCGTCGAGGATGACCAGACTGTGTGGCAGGTAGTTGGCCACTGCCACCCATTTGCCATCGCCGGACACCGCGGCGTTGCGGGTATTGATGCCGGCACGCACTTCGGCGATGACTTTCAGATTCCACATATCGAACTTGGTAATCCAGCCGTCACGTGAAGCGAAGAAGACGTAGCGCCCGTCCGGCGTGAATTTCGGCCCGCCGTGCAGGGCGAAGCGCGACTGGAAG
>CAYWNX010000299.1:0-1863 GCA_964459735.1 uncultured Dechloromonas sp.
GGCAGTACCGCTCTCCTACAAAGCGGCGTGGGATGCCATCGACGCCATGAACAATCTGGCCGATCAGCCGCTGGTACTACGTTCGACCGGCGGCAAGAACGGTGGCGGCACACAGATTACCGAGCACGGCAAGAAAACGGTGGCCCTCTACCGGGCGCTGGAAGCGGAATACCAGGCCGCGCTCGATCGACTGAGCGCCAGCCTGAATGACGGCCAGGCCAGCGATTTCCAGCAGTTCCGGCAATTGCTCAAGCGCATGTCGATGAAAACCAGCGCCCGCAACCAGTTCGCCGGCCATATCGTCGGCCTGCGCGAAGGCGATGTCGATTTCGAGGTACGTCTGAAACTGGACGAGCAGAACGAACTGGTCGCGGTCATTACCCGCGATTCGGCGAGCAGTCTCGGGTTGTCTATCGGCATGGAAATTAGCGCCCTGGTCAAATCGTCGTCGGTGCTGCTGCTCACCGACCCGAATATCCGCACCACGGCGCGCAACCATCTGTGGGGTGAAATCACCCGCATCCACAACGGGCCGGTCAATTCGGAAATCACCTTGGCTTTGCCCGGCGGGCGCAGCGTTTGTGCGGTGATTACGCACGACAGCGTCGAAAAACTCGGCCTGGCGGTGGGCAAACAAGCCTGCGCCATATTCAAGGCATCAGCGGTCATTCTTTGTCTTTACAACTGAGCGGAGCCAGCCATGAAAAGAACCCTTATTTTCGCGTCGACCGCAGCATTTTCACTTTTTGCCCACGCCGATGAAGTACAGGTTGCCGTCGCTGCCAATTTCACCGCTCCGATGCAGATCATCGCCGCGCTTTTCGAGCGCGACACCGGCCACAAGGCCAGCCTGGCCTTCGGCGCCACCGGCAAGTTCCATGCACAGATCGTCAATGGCGCGCCCTTCGAAGTCCTCCTCGCCGCCGACGACGAAACTCCGGCCCGGCTGGAAAAAGAAGGTCACGGCATGGCCGGTAGCCGGTTTACCTACGCCATCGGCAAACTGGTGCTCTGGTCGGCCGACCCGGCATTGGTGGATGCCCGGGGCGAGGTGCTGAGCAAAGGCAATTTCAAACATCTGGCCCTGGCCAATCCGAAAACCGCCCCGTATGGCGCCGCCGCCATTGAGGTGATGACGAAACTCGGCGTCCTGCCCAGCCTGCAAGCGCGCTTTGTCCAGGGCGAAAACATCTCGCAGACGCAACAGTTCATCAGCACCGGCAATGCCGAACTGGGTTTTGTCGCAATGTCGCAGGCCTTCAAGGATGGCAAGGTTGTCAGCGGCTCAGCCTGGGTCGTGCCGGCCAATCTCTACAGCCCGATCCGCCAGGACGCCATCGCGCTCGCCAAGGGCAAGGACAAGCCGGCCGCCGCAGCGCTACTGAGCTACCTGAAAAGCGCCAAGGCGCAGGGAGTAATCAAGTCCTTCGGCTACGAGCTGAACTAAGGTCTATTTTTGTCCAAACCAAGCCCTGAACCATGAAAATCGCCATCGCCACCAAGGATTTCACCGCCGTCAGCGGCCACGCCGGGCAAACCCGACAATGGCTGGTTTACGACCTGTCAAACCACCGCGCCAACCAATTGCTGCCCGCACCAAGCCGGGTCGATCTGGACAAGGAACAGGTGCTGCACACTTTCGAAGACAACGCACCGCACCCGCTGGACGGCGTCGATATTGTCGTCTGCGCCAGTGCCGGCGATGGCTTCATCCGCCACATGAAAAAACGCGGCGCCGAAGTGCTGCTCACCGGCGAAGAAGACCCGGCCATGGCCATCACCCGCATTCTGGCCGGCGACGCCCTGCCCGACCCGCGCTTCGACATCACCACCACCCTGTGTAAACTGCGCGATCTCTTCTCA
>CAYWNX010000299.1:1963-3642 GCA_964459735.1 uncultured Dechloromonas sp.
CGACCCGCGCTTCGACATCACCACCACCCTGTGTAAACTGCGCGATCTCTTCTCACGCCACTAACCATGGAAAGTGCTGACCTTGCCGCCGTCTGGCTGACCCTCAAGCTGGCCACGGTCGTAACACTGCTGCTGCTTGTCGTCGGCACGCCCATCGCCTGGTGGCTGGCCCGCACACGCTCGGTCTTCAAGGGTGTGGTCGGCGCCATCGTCGCCCTGCCCCTGGTCCTGCCGCCGACCGTGCTCGGCTTTTACCTGCTGCTGACCATGGGACCGAACGGGCCGATCGGTCATTTCACCCAGTGGCTCGGCATTGGCCTGTTGCCCTTCACCTTTCCCGGTCTGGTCATTGCCTCGGTTTTCTACTCCCTGCCCTTTGTCGTCCAGCCGATCCAGAATGCTTTCGAAGCGATCGGCGAACGCCCGCTGGAAGTTGCCGCCACCCTGCGCGCCAGCCCCTGGGATACTTTCTGGTCGGTTGCCGTGCCGCTCGCCAAGCCCGGCTTCCTGAGCGGCGCCATTCTCGGCTTTGCCCACACGGTCGGCGAATTCGGCATTGTGCTGATGATCGGCGGCAATATCCCCGACAAAACCCGCGTCGTTTCGGTGCAAATCTACGACCACGTCGAAGCGCTGGAATACACCCAGGCGCACTGGCTGGCCGGCGGCATGGTGCTGTTCAGCTTTGTCGTACTGCTGACGCTCTATACCTTCAATCCGGCCCGGCGGAAGGTGCTATGAGCCACGAAATTCGGGCCAAATTCAGCGTCGACCGCGCCCCGAAGGAAGCACCCTTGGGGTGCGGCAACTTCAAACTGGAGGTCGACCTGACCCTGCCGGGACATGGCGTAAGCGCCCTGTTCGGCCACTCCGGCTCCGGCAAAACCACCTGCCTGCGCGCCATGGCCGGGCTGGAACGGGCCCCGGATGGCTATTTCGCCATTGGCAACCAAGTCTGGCAGGACGAAGCCAGGGGTCGTTTTGTGCCGCCCCACCAGCGCGCCATCGGCGTCGTCTTTCAGGAAGCCAGCCTTTTTCCGCATCTCTCCGTGCGCGGCAACATGGAATTCGGCCAGAAACGCGCCCCGGCCAGCGAACGCCGTTTCGCGCTCCCGGAAATCGCCGAATTGCTCGGCATTGCGCCTCTGCTCGACCGCGCGCCCGCCCAGCTTTCAGGTGGCGAACGCCAGCGCGTGGCCATTGCCCGCGCCTTGCTGAGCGCACCGCAAATCCTGCTGATGGACGAGCCGCTCGCCGCCCTCGATCTCAAGCGCAAGCTGGAAATCCTGCCTTATCTGGAGCGCCTGCACAGCGAGTTGTCCATCCCGATCATTTACGTCAGCCACGCCCCCGATGAAGTGGCGAGGCTGGCCGATCATCTCGTGCTGCTCGACCAGGGAAAAACGGTGGCGAGCGGCCCCCTGAATCAGGTGCTCAGCCGCATCGACCTGCCCACCGCCTTTGCTGACGATGCCGGCGTGGTCATCGAAGCCCACATCGCAGCGCACGAAGCGGACGAACTGACCCGCCTCGAATTCCCCGGTGGGCAGATCTTCGTCTCGCGCCGCCATGAGCCGATAGGCCACTTCTTGCGCTGCCGCATTCATGCCCGCGATGTCAGCCTGGCGCTGGTGCCGCAGGTGCACTCCAGCATCCTCAACTGCGTCAGCGCCACCGTC
>CAYWNX010000300.1:0-506 GCA_964459735.1 uncultured Dechloromonas sp.
CAGGGCTCCACTTATCGCCGTGGAAAATCTGTCCAAACAAACGGGGCCAGCTCTTCCTACCGCTTCAAACTGCGGGAAAAATCCATCAAATTAGCCCCGAGCAACTGGAAAGGTTTGGACGCTGACACCTGGAAACTATTGGAGGCTGATTGACATGATACGCGCTACCCCTGACCGCGACGGGAAAGTCGTTTCAGGCCTCGAGTGCGACTTCTACGACCTTTGGCTTAAGCACTTGCACCAGGTCATGCGGGTGTATGCCGACAAGAAAACCCCTGCGCCCCCCGTTTATATAGATGATGGACTCATCCAGGATAGTTTTCTCCAGATAGACCGGCATGGCTTTCTTCGTACCGAAAGGGCTGGTACCTCCGACCAGGTAGCCACTGTGGCGATTGGCGACCGCCGGCTTGCAGGGCTCCACCTTCTTGCAACCGACCTGGCGGGCCAGTTCCTTAGTGGATACCTTGCAATCGCCGTGCATCAGCACGATGAGCGGCTTGGCG
>CAYWNX010000300.1:516-3625 GCA_964459735.1 uncultured Dechloromonas sp.
AGATGGCTGGAAAAAGGGATTTTGTGCGACTTCAGGAACTTGGTGGCCTGCGTCTCGGGGGTATGTTCGGTTTTGCTCATGGCAATATTCTAGTACCAGCCTTTGGTTCTATGGTATTAGCCGCGTGGGTGATGCATGGCATGCAGCAGTTTCAGGCGCTCGCGGGCGACGTGGGTGTAGATCTGGGTGGTTGAAATATCGGCGTGGCCGAGCAGTAACTGCACGACGCGCAAATCGGCGCCGTGATTGAGCAGGTGAGTGGCGAAAGCGTGGCGCAGGACATGTGGCGATAGTTTTTCCGGAGCGATACCGGCGATCAGGGCGTAGCGCTTGATCAGTTGCCAGAAGGCTTGCCGGGTCATGGCGCCGCCGCGGGCGGTGACGAACATGGCGTCGCTTTGCTGGCCCTTGAGGATTTCCGGGCGGGCTTCGTTCAGGTAGCGGCTCAGCCAGTCGATGGCGAGTTCGCCGAGCGGCACCAGGCGTTCCTTGTTGCCTTTGCCGAGGGCGCGCAGGACGCCTTCGTTGAAGCCGATTTCATGCAGTTTGAGATTGACCAGTTCTGAAACGCGCAGGCCGGTAGCGTAGAGTGTTTCGAGCATGGCGCGGTCGCGCAGGCCGAGTGGGGAGTCGATCTCTGGCGCATTGAGCAGGTGCTCAATCTGGTTTTCCGACATCACCTTGGGCAGGCGCGAGGGTTGGGTCGGGTTGGCCAGTTTCAGCGTCGGGTCGGTGAAGATACGGCCGCGGCCGAGTTGCCAGCGGTAAAAGCGGCGCATGGTCGACAGGTAACGGGCTTGCGAGGCGGCGCGGGTTTGGCGGGAGAGGTGGGCAATGAAGTCCTTCAGCGTGGTTTCGCGCAAATCGAGCAAGGGCTCGCTGGCATTGTTGGCCAGCCACACTGAGAGCCGGCCGAGGTCGGAGCGATAGCTGTCGAGCGTTGCCTTGGCGAGCCCGTCTTCGAGCCAGAGTGCATCGCAGAAGCTGTCGATCTCGCTGAGATCAGCCGGGGAGGCAGTTTTCATGCTGAAGCAGCCAGCGTTTGATGTCGAGCAGAAAGCCGCCGCCCTGCCGGTTGAAACCGCCCAGCCCGCCACCGGTGGCGATGACGCGATGGCAGGGGACGACCAATGGGTAAGGGTTGGCACCGCAAGCCTGACCGACGGCACGCGGTGCATTTTTAAGGTTTTTTGCCAGTTGACCGTAGGTGTGGGTCTGGCCGAGCGGAATCGCGGCGATTTCGCCCCAGACGCGGCGCTGGAAGACGGTACCGGCCGGACGCAGAGGCAGGCCGAATTCAAAGCTCGGGTCGGCGAGGTAGGCGCGCAGCTGACGCACTGTTTCGGCGGCGAGCGGGGTTTCCGGCGCCTGTTCGGCACGGGGCTCGAGAAAGTCGATGGCGGTGATCTCGTCGGCGTTGCATTGCACGCCGAGTGCGAAGCCGGGGGCGGCAACGATGGCCTGGTAGTGGACGGGGTTCATGGCAGTCCTTTGCGGATCGGGTTGCTAGATTATCATGCGTTCGAAATGACTTTTACGCAGGAGCTGGTATGAGCGAGGCGGCCGACGACATGAAATCCAGCGGGCTGGCACTGGCCGGTGTGCAGTTTTTCTTTACGCTGGGGTGGACAGTTTACGCGCTGATGTTGCCCGGCCTGCTAGCGACGGCGGGAATCGCCGCCAGCTGGTCGCCGATGTTGCTGATGGCCGACCAGTTGATCTTTGCCGCGATGGATATCGGCTTCGGCGTCGCGGCCGATCGCATGGGTGAGGGCTATCGTCGGCTGGCGAAATTGCTGCTGGTCTTGAGTACGCTGTCGGCCGTGGCCTTCATGCTGCTGCCGATGGCGGCCGGTATATCGCCTGGTATATCGCCCGGGATTTTGCTGGGCGTGTTGGTGGTCTGGGTGATATCGACCTCGGTGGTGCGGGCGCCGACGCTGGTGCTGCTGGCCAAGCGGGCCAAAGCGGCGCAACAGCGTAGTCTCGTTATTTGGTACCTCGCCGGGATGGGCTTGGCCTCGGCCCTCTCGCCCTTTCTCGGTCTGTGGCTAAAGGGAGTTGATCCGCGGCTACCCTTTACCGTTTCGGCCGTGACGCTTTTGTTGGCTGTCGTTGTGCTGCTGCGGGTGAGTGGCAAGGGTGTCGCCGCCAAAGGTCAAGAAAATCCCCCGCAGCCAGCCAGTTTCAGCGCTTATGCGCCGCTGTTAGTGGTGCTCGGCCTGGCTGCTTTCGGCTTTCAGATTCACGCTTTCGTCAACGCAGCGCCGCTTTATCTGGCACAGGCGGCCAAGGAAAATCTGCCGTGGCTGATGCCGCTGCTCTGGGTCGGTTTTTTTGTCACGCTGAGCGGTGTCGAGCCCTTGGTCAAGCGCCTTGGCGCCATGCCGATGGCGACGTTCGGCATTTTCCTGACGGCCTTGAGCAGCTACGCCAGTGCTGCGGTCAACGGTCAGAATGGGCTGATTTTTCTGCAGTTGCTGGCCGGCGCCGGGTGGGCGCTGGCTTTTGCCGGGCTGATGGAACAGGCCGCGATGGCCGGGTCACGTGGCGCGGAAGGGCGTTTCATGGGTGGTTTCTTTGCCGTAACAGCCATTTGTGCCCTGGCCCGCATTGCCTTTGCGACGCAGTGGTTGCCGAATTTAAAGGACATCCAGTTTGTCCTGCCGGCAGCCTTGTTGCTGGCCGCGGGGCTGATTGCTGCGCTCAACGCCGGAAAATGGGCAAAAACCAGGCCGCCTTCGCGCTAGGCGGCCGGATTTAAAACGCCGAAATCCCGGTTTGGGCGCGGCCAAGAATCAAGGCGTGGACATCGTGGGTCCCTTCATAGGTATTGACCACTTCCAGATTGACGACGTGGCGGATGACCCCGAAATCATCCGAAATGCCGTTGCCGCCAAGCATGTCGCGGGCGACACGGGCAATGTCGAGGGCCTTGCCGCAGGAGTTGCGCTTCAGCATTGAGACGATTTCCGGCGTCGCGCTGCCGTCGTCCATCATCCGGCCGAGGCGCAGCGCGCTCTGGATGCCGAGGCTGATTTCGGTCTGCATATCTACCAGTTTTTTCTGCACAAGCTGGTTGGCAGCGAGCGGGCGGTCGAACTGCTTG
>CAYWNX010000301.1:0-3595 GCA_964459735.1 uncultured Dechloromonas sp.
AGGGCGAGACGTTCGATGTCGTCGTCGTAGGCGCCATGACGGTCGTGGTGGACGAGGGTCCTCCCGCCGTGACGCAGGTGCACGCGTTCCTCTGGTCCGCGAGCGGGAATGACTACTACAGCGCGGGCCTCCATGACCTCTCGGTTGCGGCCGGAGTCGGCACCACGGAGTCTGTCGCGGCAGGGGTGAACGTCCGCTGCGAGGTTGTCGGGCAGATCGGTTCCGGCGTCCCCGGGGACGGGGCCCCGTGCATCTTCTGGCCTGCGGGGTCGGACGCGGCCACGATCACGAACCTCTCCGCCGACCTCTCCTCCTGCCTCCTTGAGACGCCGCCGGGCATCGCCCTGGACATCAGCGACGACACGGACCCGCATGTGGTCGGCGTCCTCAACTTCTGCGACGCGGAAGGCAACTGGGAATGCCCGCAGGTCCCGGTCTACCGCGGCTTCTACATCCGGGGGTCCAGCGAGACGCAGTCGGTGCAGCTCTTGACGATTGATCCTGCCACGCCCTCGACGTTCATCTTCGGAGAGTTCGAGGCCTGCGGTCTCGGCGTCTTCTTCGACGGGAGCGACATCTATTGCGCGGGGTACCAGATCGCCGCCGCCGACGTCGGCTGCGGCGCCGCATCTTCGGTCTTCGCGTGTCCGGACATCGAAGAGAGCACGCCGGTCAACTTCGCCATGGAGGAGGGAGTGACCTGGCTGATCACGGAGGGTTCGCCTGCCACGGCGACGGCGAGCGTGCTGGCAGGGCCCAGCGCCACGCTCGACGAGGGGTACGCGGCACGCGGCAGCGAGCCCGGCGGCATCATCGTGGGCTACGCGCAGGAGCCGGTCTTCGATGGCGGGAACGTCATCGGCTGCCCATGGGAGGCCGTGATCTGGGCCGACCGTACGACGAGCCCGGTGTCGCTCAATCCGTACATCAGCCCGCAACCGGACCTCTCCTGGGCCGAAGGCGTCCGGAACTGCACGGACGAGATCGTGCGGGTCGCGGGGACTGGCGGCGGCAACGGAATCTATTCCGCCGTGGCGATCCACGATGCACTCGGCTCCCCCTGCGGGGCCTTCCTCGATGCCGTGACCTTCGTGGCGGCGCCCGCATGGGCGGGGACACTCCACCGCGCGGTTGCTGTCAACGATCAGGGACTCATGGCGGTCGTTGGAGGGTTCCTGGTCGGGTCCGACCTCTACTACGAAACCTTCGTCGTCACCCATTGGGCCGACCTCAGCGCGGACGCCCACATCGACGGCGCGGACCCCGGGATCGTCTTCGGGCACTGGGGTAGCTCCGACCCGATCGCGGACGCCAACGGCGATGGCTCCGTGAACGGCGGTGACCTCGGCGTCATCATCGGCAACTGGACTGGAAGCGGCTTCCTCACCCTTCCCTCCCCCTGCTGCGATCCGTGCGAGGAGAACAACGAGTCAGTGGCCCTCTTTGACCTCGCCCTGGCCTACGCCGGTTTCGCGGATGCCGAGGAGTTCATGGAATGGGGCGCGCAGGCCGAACCCGATTCCGTATCGTCCGTCGGCGAGGCGATGGCCGCGCTCGTCAAGGCCCTTCGCTGAACATCCGACTAGAGCACAATACATGCGCCCCCACCACTTCCTACCCACGATGCTCGCCGCCATGACCACCGCCGCTTCGGCCAGCGTCACCGTCACCACCTCCTACAACGACTGGCAGGCGGCGGCGGGATCGCGGATCACGCAGTTGACATTCCAAGGCATCGACCCGAGCGGGAGCGGCTTCCATGAGCAATACGCGTCGTTCGGCGTGACGGACCCCGAGCCGAACGACATCATCCTGCTGTCGGCCGGCCGCTGGACGCTCCAGAGCCTGCCATGGTCACCGCCGACTGTCACGTTTGTGTTCAGCACGGCCATCTCGGCCGTCGGATGGACCTCGATCGCGAGTCTGCAGACGGCCGATCTTTTCCTCGGCGGCACACTGGTCGCGTCCGCCGTTCCAATGCCTGGCGGGGCCGGGTGGCCTTTCGCCGGGCTCGTCTCCGATCAGTCGTTCGACAAGGTGGTGATCACCCACCAGGCTCTGGGCGGCGTAGGGATCCTCGACGACCTCTGGTTCCCGACGATCCCGGCGCCTCCCGCTATGGCGGTTGGGGTGATTACAGCCCTGGCATCGCGGCGACGGCGAGGGTGAGCATGGCTCGTGCCGTGGCGGACCCGCGGCTTGGACGGCGCTCCTGACGGATCGTCTAACGAACGCTGCAGCTGCCAAAGGCCCCACGCCCGTCCTGGTGTCGCCTGGGTTTCTCAAGGCTCACCTCACCAGGGCCGCCAGAGCCCAGGTCCGGGGCTCCGGGGCGTGGACTGCTGTTGCCGGTTCAAGTAGGCTCATCCGTGTCCCGTGGACCGCGGGGGGCGTCCCTTTGGGGGCCTATGCAGCTGAGCTCAACGTTAGGACGACGAGATCCGCGGGACATGGATGGAGTCGGTGCGCGGACGTTCGAGCTGGGGGGCGTGGACGGCGACATGAGCTGCGCCCCCTGCGGGCGCCGCCGCCATGCGTGGCCGGTGGGTTCTCCGGAGGAAACACCAACGGGCGGACCGGACCTCGTCGGGTCGTTGAGAGGGACGCTCGGGCGGCACTGGCGCAGCCGGCGACGGCCCGGAGGCGGCGCGATTTGCGCCACGCGGGTCGACGGCGGCGGCTTGCTGGCGGGATCGCGCACCGTCTCGGAGTCGTCAAGGCCTCTAGTGACGGCTGCTCACCGCGCACCTAACGGATTGCTGCAGCCGACACAGGCCCCATGAGGGTGGCGGTGTCGCCTGGGGTCTCGGGGGCTGGTGCAGGTCGCCGCCGCCGCGTCCGAGCGCCGCACTCCACCGTGGACCGGGACTCCCGGTCCCTGTAGGCTCGTCCGCGAGCAGCGCACCGCGGGGGCGGTCCCCGAGGGCCTGTGCGGCTGAGCTCAACGTTAGTCCGACCATCGTTCCCGGCAGCGCCCTTCGTCATGACTTGCCACGATTCTTTCGTCGACTTCGACCCGGAAGAGATGCCGGCGCGATCGTGTAGCGTGAGCGGCACGGCCGAGGGTCTGGGCGTGTTCACCAGTCATTCAGGTGGCCGCTCCCGCTTCGGACGCGTCCGCGTTTCGCTAGGTCCACACTCGGGACCTCACATGTATCGCTTTATCTGGCCGGCATCACTGAACCGCCATTTGCCGGAGCCCTTCATGCGAGAGGCCTGTCTCGCAGGTGTACGACGAGCGCTGCGCGACCCTCTTGACGATGGGAGCCGAGCATTGCAGGCTGCGGTGTCGATTGTGGAGGGCAACTACCACGAGCATACAGACGCCCACTCGATGGAGTTCGCTACGTATCTGGCTGTGCGAGAAGCTCTGTCTCAGGTCTCTTTTGCCTACGCATAGCAAGCTCGCGGCACTCCGCGATCGAACACGAGCCATTCTCCGCACGAGGCCGAGGGCGGACTAACGAAACGCTTCAGCTGACAAAGGCCCCTTGAAACGGGTCGTGTCGATCACGCGAGGGCCACCGAGGCGTGCGAACCATGGACTGCTGCTTCCGGTTCTGTAAGCTCAACTGCGGCCCGCGGACCGCGGAGC
>CAYWNX010000302.1:0-1695 GCA_964459735.1 uncultured Dechloromonas sp.
GATGTAACTGTCGTTGCTGCGGTTGCCGTAGCTGGACGCCGGGGCAATGTTCAGTTCGTTGAAGATTTCCGTCACGCCGGGGACTTGCCGGGTCTGTTCGCCGACGATTCCTTTGGCTTCTTCGCTCGGCACTTCGCCGGTAATCAGCACACGGTGGTTATAGGCGGTGAAATTGACGTGCGAAGCCGCCTTGAATTTTTCGGGAATGCGCTGGGCGGCTTTCCATTCGCTCGTTTCGTCATCGGTCTGGACGCCGGTCGAGCGCCGGTCGTAGGCCGACATGACGCCGGCAGCAGCGCCGCCGATGACCACGGGAACGCAGCCCTGCAACAGCGGCAGGGCTGTGATCAACGCCGCCGCGGCAAGGGTGAATTTGAATTTCTGCATTATTCGACTCCCAGTAAAAGTGCGTCGATGCCATCGCACAGGCAATGGACAACGAGCAGATGGGTTTCCTGAATTCGCGCCGTCCGGTCGGCCGGCACGCAAAGATGAATATCGTCGTCGCGCAGCATTTCGCCAATCTCGCCGCCGCCCTTGCCGGTCATGGCAATGACGCGCATGTCGGCCTCGTGGGCGGCCTTGATCGCTTCGATGATGTTGGCGGAATTGCCCGAGGTGGAAATGGCGAGCAGGATGTCGCCGGCATGGCCGAGGCCGCGTACCTGCTTGGAGAAAATGTAATTGAAGCCATAGTCGTTGCCGACCGCAGTCAGGATCGAGCTGTCGGTGGTCAGCGCAATGGCCGACAGTTCCTGGCGCTCGGCCTCAAAGCGGCCAATCAGTTCGGCGGCAAAATGCTGGGCATCGCCGGCTGAACCGCCGTTGCCGCAGGCGAGAATCTTGCCGCCGTTGATCAGGCTGGCGGTCATCGTTTCGATGGCGGCGGCAATCGGGGCGGCCATCATTTCAATGGCATCAAGTTTGGTGTGGGCGCTGTCTTCGAAATGCTTGGCGACGCGGGCAATAAGGTCCATTTATTTTCAAAAGGTGGGGGCTGGTAACAAAATCATTCTACATCACAGCTCGGCGAAGACTTCGAACTCGACTCGCCGCCAAGGATTGGGGTGCTTGGTGAGGCGCACAATGCGGGCGATCAGCTTGTCGCCCTGATCCATGGCCGCCGCCACGGCGCGGTTTTCGGCGCGTGGCACATAGCCGAGCTTGTGGCCGCGCCATTCAACCCGGATGGCGTTGCGGTCATGGCGGTTGTCCGGCTCACGGATGAGATCAAGGGCGTCGCCCACCTGCATTTCTCGCCACATTTCGTTGGCCGCGTAATACTGGCTGCCGGCCAGCGGCGAACTCTGCACCAAGATGCGGACGCTTTCGGCGCTTGCATTGCCGAGCAGCAACAGCAGGCTAATCGTCAGTAGAAAACGCATTTTTGATCCATTCCAGCCGGTTTTCCTCCAGACCGTCGAGCAGGATGCAATCGAAGCGGCAATCGCAATCCGGCTTGCCCATCAGGTAATGCCGTGCGGCCAGAATGATGCGCCGCTGCTTGCTGGCGGTAATGCTCGCCCCGGCGCCGCCGAAGTCGCTGCGGCTGCGCAGGCGCACCTCAACGAAAACCAGCGCCTTACCATCGCGGCAAATCAGGTCGATTTCGCCACCGCGAATGCGGAAATTGCGTTCAATAACGCGTAGACCGCAGCTTTCGAGATGCCGTGCGGCCAGCGCTTCAGCTTCGCG
>CAYWNX010000302.1:1795-3590 GCA_964459735.1 uncultured Dechloromonas sp.
GAACACGAAGCCGCCGCCCGCATCGTCGAGCGCCTGCAGGCCGGAGAATCGGTGGCCCTAATTTCCGACGCCGGCACCCCGGGCATTTCCGACCCCGGCGCCAAGGTCGTTGCCGCCGTGCGCGCCGCTGGCTGCAAGGTCGTGCCGCTGCCCGGCCCTTGTGCGCTGACCACCGCCATCTCCGCCTCCGGTCTGCTCGAAGAACACTTCCTGTTCTACGGCTTTCTGCCGAGCAAAGGCAGCCAGCGCCGCCAGGTGCTCGGCGAGCTGATCGATCATCCCTATGCGCTGGTATTTTACGAAGCGCCGCACCGCATTCTAGAAACCGTCGCCGACCTCGCCACCGTCTTCGGTGAGCGCACCCTGGTCATCGCCCGTGAACTGACCAAAATGTTCGAATCCATTCATTCCGGGCCGTTGCCCGCAGCGCTTGACTGGCTGAAGGAAGATGGCAACCGCCAGCGCGGCGAATTTGTCCTGCTCGTTTCCGGCGCGCCGGTCGGGGGCGACAATGGCGAAGGCGAGCGTGTTCTGAAACTCTTGCTGGCCGAGGGCTTGCCGGTCAAACAGGCAGCCAAGCTGGCTGCCGCCATCACCGGCGTGGCAAAAAATGCGCTCTATGAGCGGGCGCTTGCCCTCAAGAGCGAGTAGCGCCGTTTTGGCTCGGGCGTCGCTGCCCGAGCTTGAAACTCATTGATCCTTTACCGGTTTGGCCGGCTCGGTTTCCGAGATCGAGTGGCCTTCTTCGGTTGCAGCATGCAGCAACCAGCAGAGATCGCTACCCTGGACCGGCATCGGAATCATCTGATTCCGGCTCCAGCGGAAAACCGGGCCGTATGGAATGTATCGGGCCAGCACATCGCCGTGCGGGCTGACGCCGAAAAAAGGCCAATGAGACGTAAAGGCGTTTTTCAGTTGTGCTTCGGTCATGATTGAGCTCCTTGCCTGATGCCTTCGTTTTTCTACTTTACGCTCGCTGGTCAAGGCAATCAATGAGCCGGGTTGTCGCCCGGCCTCTGCTGTCCGGTACGTGATTTTTTGCGCATTTGCCACACGCCACGACCGGCAATCGACTGAGTGGAATCAGCAGCCTGTTAAAATTTGCAAAAATTACGAGAGATACATCATGCAGATCACACTCACCCGCCCCGATGACTGGCACCTTCATCTGCGTGACGGCGAAGCCCTGGCTTCCGTGCTGGCGCATACTGCCCGCCAGTTTGGCCGGGCCATCGTCATGCCCAACCTGAAACCGCCGGTGACGACTGTCGAGCAGGCTGCTGCCTACCGCGACCGCATAGTTGCCGCGTTGCCGGCCGGGGCCTGTTTCGAGCCGCTGATGACGCTCTACCTGACCGACAACACCCCCGCCAGCGAAGTCGTCAAGGCGGCAGCTTCCGGCTTCGTCAAGGCAGTCAAGCTTTACCCGGCGGGGGCGACGACCAATTCCGATGCCGGCCTGACCGCCATAGAAAAGGCCTACGATACGCTGGCTGAAATGGAGCGCGTCGGCCTGCCGCTGCTGGTACATGGCGAGGCGACCGATCCCAAAATTGATCTTTTCGACCGCGAAAAAGTCTTCATCGATACTGTATTGCTGCCGCTGACCCTGCGCTTTCCGAAGCTGAAAGTGGTCATGGAACACATCACGACCAGCGATGCCGCCGAATTTGTCGCCAATTCGCCGTCGACCGTAGCCGCCACCATCACCGCCCACCATCTGCTCTACAACCGCAATGCCATCTTCCTGGGCGGCGTCCGGCCGCACTGGTACTGTTTACCGGTGCTGAAGCGC
>CAYWNX010000303.1:0-3586 GCA_964459735.1 uncultured Dechloromonas sp.
GCCATCCTCGAACTTGACCTCGGTTTCGATGAACTGCGAGGTTTTGCCCGAATACAACGCATCAATCAGCACCTTGTATTTTTCCGCGACGAAATTGCGGCGCACCTTGCGCGTCCGCGTCAGTTCGTCGTCATCGGGATCGAGTTCCTTGTGCAGCACCAGGAAGCGATGGATCTGCGAATCAGCCACCATGCTGTCATTGACCAGATCGGCGTTGATCTGCTCGACGCACTCGCGAATCAGCTCCAGCACTTCCGGCTTGCCGGCCAGATCGGCGTAACCGGAATAGGAAATGCCGCGCCGCTCGGCCCAGTTACCGACCGCGCCGACATCGATATTGACGAAGGCACAGACCATGTCGCGCTGGTGGCCGAAGCAGACGACTTCCTTGATGAACTGGAAGAACTTCAGCTTGTTCTCGATGTAATTCGGGGCAAACATCGCGCCATTCGACAGCTTGCCGACATCCTTGGCGCGGTCGATGATTTTCAGATGACCGTCTTCATCGAGGAAGCCGGCATCGCCGGTCATGAAATAGCCATCGGCATTGATCGACTCGGCGGTGGCATCCGGCCGCTTGTAGTATTCCTTGAGCAGCATCGGCCCCTTGACCAGCACCTCGCCGTTGTCGGCAATCCTGATTTCGACGCCGGGCGCCGGTTGACCGACCGAGTCGAACTTGATCTGGCCATCCGGCTGGATGCAGACGTAGGCGCAGGTTTCGGTCTGGCCATAGAACTGTTTCAGATTGATGCCCATCGAGCGATAAAAGCGGAACAGTTCCGGGCCAATCGCCGCACCGGCCGTGTAGGCAACGCGGATGCGGCTCATGCCCAGCACGTTGCGCAGCGGCGCGTAAATCAACACGTTGCCCAGCCAGTACTGCAGGCGATCTGCGGTCGACACCGATTTTCCGTCCAAAATATCCGCGCCGCAGCGCTTGGCGACGGCCATGAAGTGGTGAAAAACCTTCTGCTTGATCTGGCCGGCATCTTCCATGCGGATCATCACGGAAGTCAGCAGACTCTCGAAAACCCGTGGCGGGGCGAAGTAACAGGTCGGACCGATTTCGCGCAGATCGGTCATCACCGTCTCGCCGGATTCCGGGCAATTGATCGTGAAGCCGGCGACCAGCGCCTGGGCGTAGGAAAACAGGTGATCGCCGACCCAGGCCATCGGCAGGTAGGAAAGAATGTCACCATCAGCGCCGAGGTTATCGACCTGCACACCGCCTTGAGCCGCCGCGATGAAAGACCCGTGGGTCTGGCAAACGCCTTTCGGCTTGCCAGTGGTCCCCGAGGTGTAGAGCATCACCGAGACATCGTCGAAATGCCCGAGCTCGATTTCGGCATTGAGGAAATTCGGGTGATTGCGGTCGTGAATCCGGCCCATTTCCATCAGTTCATGGATGTCGTGCAGGAAAGGCTGGTTGTAGTGGCGCATGCCGCGCGGATCGTCGTAGATGATGTGTTCGAGCGCACCGGTCTGATCCTTGATTTCAAGCATCTTGTCGACCTGCTCCTGATCCTCGACGATGGCGAAACGAATGCCGGCATCCTGCAGCGCAAAAAGCATCTCGTTGGCCACGGCGTCCTGATAGAGCGGCACCGGCACGCCGCCCAGACATTGGGCGGCTGTCATCATCATGTACAGATGCGGCCGGTTATCGCCGATCACCGCCAGATTGTCACCGCGCTTGAAACCGAGTGCGGCCAGCCCGCAAGCCAGGGCGCGGACGCGCTCGGCGACATCCGACCAGGTCCAGGTTTGCCAGATGCCGAGATATTTTTCGCGCATGGCCGGTGCGTCGGGGCGCGTTTTGGCGTGATGAAAAAGCAGTCGCGGGAAGGTATGCAAACCATCCAGCGAAGCGAAGTTCGCCTGCTTGGGCATTCTTTTGTCTCC
Source organism: uncultured Dechloromonas sp. (assembly GCA_964459735.1). Lineage (GTDB taxonomy): Bacteria > Pseudomonadota > Gammaproteobacteria > Burkholderiales > Rhodocyclaceae > Azonexus. The sequence goes on from CAYWNX010000303.1 coordinate 1,906, forward strand.
TCTATGCCGCGCTTTGGAGTGGCGCAGTCTGTCATCCGTTTGAGGCATTGTGGGCATTGCCGCCTGCGAGGTAAACCTTGCAGTGCACCACGGCGGCTACTCACTGTGTAAATCAGCTTACAGAGTTCGCCGGCTTATAATTGTCATCGAGCAGACAATCCGGGAAATAAATTGCAAAACGTTGAGGAACTGCTGCGCACCTCCCTCTGGGGCCAGTCGCTGACCGAGGAAGAAATGCTCAAGGCGCTGGCCGGCACCTGCGAACGCAGCTTTGCCGCGGGTGCTTTTATTTGCATGAAAGGCGAACCGGTCGATTACTGGATGGGCATCGTCAATGGACTGGGCAAGATGGCCAGTCACTGGACCACCGGAAAGACCACCTCGTTGACCGGCATCAGTTCCGGCGGCTGGTTCGGCGAAGGCTCGTTATTGAAAAAGGAAGTGCGCCGCTACGACGTCATGGCGATCCGCGAAACCCGCGTCGCCTTCATGAACCGCAGCACGTTCTACTGGCTGATGGACCACAGCATTCCCTTCAACCGTTACCTGATCGCCCAGATCAACGAACGCCTCGGCCAGTTTATCGGCATGATCGAAAACGAACGGATGCTCGACACCGATGCCCGCATTGCGCGTGGTCTGGCTGCGCTATTCAACCCGGTGCTTTATCCCGGCACCAACCGGCTGCTGCAGATTTCGCAGGAAGAACTCGGCTATCTGGCCGGCGTTTCCCGGCAGCGCGCCAACCAGGCGTTGAAGGTGCTGGAGGATGCCGGACTGGTGCGCAGCGAATATGGCGGCATCAATGTGCTGAATCTCGACGGGCTGCGTCGCTTCGGTGAATGAATCTGGACGCCATCCCTCCCGGCTTGACCCCAAAACACTTAACTCTCTTGCATACACGTAATGACTGACCTGCTCCAGTTCTGGCAATTCAGCGGCGGCTGGATTATCGGCGCGACACTCGCCGCCATTTTTCTCGGCTTCATGCTGCGTTTCGTCCTCCCCGCCTGGCAGCTTGACCGCGAACTGCGCCGCGCCACCGACAAACTGCGCGCCCTGCCGGCCGAAGGCACGGCGACCGATCACGCCCAGTTCGGGCGCGACATCATGGCAACGCCGCATCTGCGCCACCTGTGGCGGGAATTTGCCCAGACCCTGCACCGTTACAACGAAAGCGGCCAGCCACCGAAGTGGCGGACGACGGCGATGGCCAGCCAGTTTTTCACCGAGCAGGCGCTGGTCGACACGCCGCTCAAGACCGGCTTCTACAAGCATCTGCCGGGCATCCTGACCGGCATCGGCATCATTGGCACCTTCTCCGGGCTGATTGTCGGCCTCGGCAGCTTTCAGGTCTCGCGCGATACCGAAGCCGTGCGCAGCAGCCTGCATGAGCTGATTCTCAGCGTCGGCCACGCCTTCGAGATTTCTGCCGTGGCGATCACCCTGGCGATGTTGTTCACCTGGATCGAGAAATTCCTCAGCACCCGGCTTTACCGGCGAGTCGAAGAACTCTGCCAGGCGCTCGACAGCCTGTTCGAAAGCGGCGTCGGCGAGGAATATCTGGCCCGGCTGGTGCGGGCCGGCGAAGCGTCGCTGGCCCAAGGCAAGCAATTGAATCAGGCCCTGGTCGGCGAACTGCGCCAGAGCATGGAAGGTCTGCTCGCCCAGCAACAGGCCG
>CAYWNX010000304.1:0-3585 GCA_964459735.1 uncultured Dechloromonas sp.
CCGCCCGCTGCAGCGCCGGGCTCATGCGTTCCAGACTTTGGTCCTGCAAAGTCACAGTCATGCCGCGCAGGGCGCACCAGGCGGCAATGTCGCCGCCCATCACACCGGCGCCAATGACGTGAACGCGTTTGGCCTTGAAGCTGGATTCCTTGCCGAAAGCCTTGAGGCGCTCCTGCAGGAAAAATACCCGCACCAGATTACGCGCCGTAGATGAATTGATGATGCCGTCGATCAATTCCGGCGCCGCCAGGGCATTGCCGTTGTACTTGGCCCAGATATCGATGATTGCGTACGGCGCCGGGTAATGCGCCGGACGCGCCTTGCGAGCCACCTGCTGGCGTGCCCCGTCGGCAACGATTGCCTTGAACGGGCCATTGAGCAGTCGCTGCAAGAACGGCAATTTGTGCCGCAATTGTCCGGAAAGCACCAGTTGTCGCGCCGCCTGATCCATCACTCGGGGCGGCACGGCTTCATCGGCCATGCCCATGCGTTTGGCGCGCTTGGCATCGATCGTCTTGCCGGTCAGCATCATATCCAGCGCCACGGCCGGGCCGACCCGCTGCGGCAAACGCAGCATGCCGCCCCAGCCGGGGAAGATGCCGAGCATGACTTCCGGCAGCCCCATTTTTGTACCGGGTTCATCGACCGCCAGCAGATAGCGACAGGCCAGCGCCAGTTCCAGACCACCGCCGAGACAATGGCCACGAACGATGGCCAAGGTCGGGTAGTTGACCGCAGCAAGCCGGTTGAACAGGGTCCAGCCGCGCTCGACCAGCGCCCTGCCCTTGTCGGCGGTATCGAGTTGGGTAAATTCTTCAATATCGGCACCGGCGATGAACCCGGCCGCCTTGCCGGAACGGATGATCAGCCCCTTGGGCGGGTAAAGATCCAGTTGATCGAGCATTTCCCTGAATTCGCCAAGCACCTCGGCCGACAGTGCGTTCGTCGCCGCAGCCTGCTTGTCCAGCGTCGCCCAGGCGATCCCGTTATCGTCGCTTTGCAATTGCCAATGTTTCATTTCAGCAAGGCTCCACCAGCATTGCACCGCCCAGACCGCCACCGATGCAAATGGTCGCCATGCCGCGTTGCAATTGTTTGCGGCGTAAAACGTGCAGCAGATGCAGCACGATGCGCGCTCCCGAAGCGCCGACCGGGTGACCGATCGCCACCGCACCGCCATCGACGTTCAGCTTTTCATCATCGAGCACACCGAGCGCCGCCGGCAAACCCAGCTGCTCGCGGCAATAGTCGTCGGATTGCCAGGCGGCCTGACAGCCGAGGACTTGGGCGGCAAACGCCTCGTTCAATTCCCAAGCGTCGATGTCGTTCAGCCCGAAGCCGTGGCGCTGCAAAATCGGCGTCGCGGCATGCACCGGGCCGAGGCCCATCAGCGCTGGATCGAGACCAGCCCACTCGCTATCGACAATCTTGCCGAGCGGTTTGAGCTGCCATTTTTTCACCGCTTCTTCCGAAGCAAGAATCAGCCAGGCGGCGCCATCGGTAATCTGCGAACTGTTGGCGGCGGTGATGTTGCCGTATTTCTTGTCGAAAAACGGCTTCAGTTTAGCCATTCCGGCCATGCTGGCATCAGCCCGCACGCCGTCGTCTTCGGCGTAAACCTTGCCCTGGGCATCAACCACCGGGACGATTTCATCAAAGTTTCCAGCCGCCTGAGCAGCGTGTGCCCGCTGGTGACTGCGCACGGCAAACTCGTCCATTTGCTGGCGATCGATGCCGAATTTCCACGCCAGATTTTCGGCCGTCTGGCCCATCAGCAAACCCACCACCGGGTCGGTCAGGCCTTTCATCAGGCCAATCACTGGATTCAACAGCGCGGCAGGGCGCAGTTTCAAAAAATGGCGAAATTTCTGGTTGACCGTGCGCAAGGACATCATGCCGGCGAACCAGCGCACCATCGTCTCGTTATAAAGCAGCGGCGCCCGCGACAGCGCATCGACGCCGCCGGCCAGCACCAGTTGGGAACGGCCAAGCTGAATATTGGCAATCGCCGAATCCAGCGCCTGCATGCCGGAAGCGCAATTGCGCATCACCGTCCAGCCCGGCACTTTTTCGCCGCAACCGAGGCGCAAGGCCACCATGCGGCCGATATTGGTTTCATCCGGCGAGGCTGCGGCGCAACCCAGAATCACCTCATCCAGATCGCTCGGCAGGAAAGGCTGCCGCAGCAGCAGCGCCCGCCCGGCCTGCGTGGCGAGATCGGAAGCGGCGAACGGCCCCGGCCCTTTCTGCGCCTTCAAAAACGGCGTCCGGGCGCCATCGACCACGTAAACCATTTTCATCAGGCCGCCATCCGGCATTCGGCCGGCTTGTTGGCGGTGGCGACGTTGAAATCGAAGGGGAAGTCATCGACCTGCACCACGATGTCGCGCAGAGCATTGCGGCGCTTCATCACCTCATATTCGGCCGCCGTAATCACGCCACATTCGGCGGCAACAATGGCGATATCGCGCACATTGGCCCGCGGATTGTTGTCGAAACGTCCCGCCTTCTCGGCCGCCCGGATTTTGGCCTCAATCGGTTCCGCTTCCAGCGTCGCCTGCAAGGCGAGTTCGATGGCGCCAATCGGCTCCTGCTCGGTTTGCGGCAGATAGCACTCCGCCGTCAGGCGGTCGCGGGTGGCCGACGGCTGGATCAGCGACTTGGCAACCTCGTGACCCAGATCGTCGGCCGGCACGACATACGGATGGCCCCACGGGAAAATGCTGCGATGCAGGAAGGCGGCAATGAAGCGCACCGGGAAGTTGGCAATCACGCCATCGAACGCCTGCTGCGCCTTGTACATCGAATCCCAGATCGCCCAGTGGGCGAGCGGCGCATCTTCAATCTTGCGTCCCTCATCCTCATAACGCTTCAGGGTGCAGGAAATCAGGTACATCTGGGCCAGGATGTCGCCGAGGCGTGCCGAGAGTTTTTCCCGCCGCTTGACGCTGCCGCCAAGCACCAGCAAGGAAATATCGGCCATGAAGGCAAAAGCGGCCGAGAAGCGCGTCAGTTGCTGATAGTAACGCTTCATTTCCGGCGCCGTTTCGACGTTGACCGCAGCAAAGTGCGAGCCGGTCATGCCCAGCCACAGGGCGCGGAATCCATTCTTGATGGTGAAGCCGATGTGGCCCCACAACGCCTTGTCGAAATTGACCAGCCCTTGCTTCACATCCGGATTTTGCGCCGCCTGCATTTCAGCCAGCAAATACGGATGGCAGCGAATGGCACCTTGCCCGAAGATGATCAGCGAACGGGTCAGAATATTGGCGCCCTCGACGGTAATGCCGATCGGCACCTGCTGGTAAGCACGGCCCATGAAATTCGATGGGCCAAGACAGATGCCCTTGCCGCCGATCACATCCATGCCATCATTGACCACCTGCCGGGCACGCTCGGTAACGTGATACTTGGCGATGGCCGAAACCACCGACGGCTTTTCGCCGAGATCGACCGCACCGGCCGTCATCGTCCGCGTCGCATCCATCATGTAGGTAAAGGCCCCAATGCGGGTCAGCGCTTCCTCGACACCCTCGAACTTGCCGACCGCCATCTTGAACTGGCTGCGCACCCGGGCGTAGCCAC
>CAYWNX010000305.1:0-3572 GCA_964459735.1 uncultured Dechloromonas sp.
AAGGTAGCGCAGTGTCACGCACATCCGCCCAACCCCCGTCACTCCCGCGCAAGCGGGAGTCCAGGCCACTGCTGGATTCCCGCCTGCACGGGAATGACGGTGCCGCTGTTTCACCACGGATCGTTTCACCGGGCCCCTTGAGAGGTGCCGAGCAACGCAGGTGGGCCGGGGGCCTTCGACTCGCGTTGTCTGAGCCGCAGGCGAGTTTCGCGAGTCGCCCGGCTCACCGAGTAGCGCAGGGAACCGGCGTAGCCGGCACCGACCCAGGGGTCGCCTTTTCTTTGGCTACTTTCTTTTGGCGAAGCAAAAGAAAGTACGCCCGCGCCTCAAGCGCGGAAACCACAGCCCAACGAAGCCGCATAGCACAAAAACACATCCCAATCCCCTCACAAAGGAGCCCCTCCCAATGACCGGAAAAATCTGGTTTGTCGGCGCCGGCCCCGGCGACCCCGACCTGATGACCGTCAAGGCGCGCAAGCTGCTGGAGCAATCCGGCGCCGTGCTTTTTGCCGGCTCGCTGGTCGATCAGGCGGCAACGCTCTACGCCCCCGACGGCTGCGAGATCCGCGACTCGAAGGACATGACGCTGGACGAAATGACCGACTGGCTGATCGCCCGGGCCGGGCAGCATCAAACTGTCGTCCGCCTGCAAACCGGCGACCCCGGCCTTTACGGGGCGCTGATCGAGATGACGCGACCGCTGACTGCCGCCGGCATCGAGTGGGCCGTGGTACCCGGCGTTTCCTCGGCCATGGCGGCGATGGCGGCGGCCGGCGAGACATTGACCCTGCCGGAAATCACCCAGACGGTGATCCTGACCCGCGTCGCCGGCCGGACGCCGATGCCGCCCGGCGAGGATCTCGCAGCACTGGCGGCGCACAAGACAACGCTGTGCATTTACCTGTCGATCACGCTATTGCACAAGGTGCAGGAAGCACTGCTGGCGGCCGGCTGGGCCGAAGACGCGCCGATTCTGGTGGTGCAGAAAGCCAGCTGGCCGGGCGCGGAAAAGATCATTCGCGGCACGATCAGGGACATCAAGCAGAAGTGCCAGGCCGAGAAAGTCGGCAGCCAGGCGATGATCGTCGCCAGCCCGACGCTGGGCGCCGCCGACTGGCCCGACCTGATTCGCTCCAAACTTTACGACCCCACCTTCACACACCGCTTCCGCAAAGCCTCGGAGAAAAATGAACTACCCCCAACGCTCACTTTGTTCGCTGCCCCCCAAGGGGGAACCCAGTGCCCTTCGGACGGCCGGGCAGGCACTGACCATGATTAACGCCACCACTTTGCTGCTGGTCGGCCACGGTTCGCGCAACCGCGACGGCAACAAGGAAATCCTGCATTTCGCCGCGCAGTGGCGGGAGCGTCACCCGGACTGGCGGATCGAGGTCTGCTTCATCGAGCACGCCGAAGTGCTGCTCAATGACGGTCTCGACCGTGCGGCGAAAAACAGCCGTCAGGTCGTCGTCATCCCCTTCATTCTCAACGCTGCCGGCCACGTCAAGATGGAACTGCCGGCCGCGCTGGAGGAAGCCCGCGCCCGTCACCCCGAGGTTCAGTTCGTCGTCACCCGCCACCTCGGCATGGGGCGCGAAATCCTCGCCGTGCTGCAGGGCCAGCTCGACCGCCTGATGCTCGCCCTCGCCATGCCCGACCCGCAGACCACCGGCGTCATCCTGCTTGGCCGCGGCTCGTCCGATGCCGGGGCGAATGGCGAACTGGGCAAGATGGCGCGCTGGGTGTTCGAGGATAACGATCACGAACTGGTCGACCTGGCCTTCACCAGCATTACCTGGCCACGGCTGGAAACGGTGGTGCAGCGCCAGGTCAAACTGGGCATGACGCAGATTTGCATCGTTCCGGTCTATCTGTTTACCGGCGTGCTGATCGAGCGCATCAAGGGCCAGGTGGAACGCCTGAAGACGCAATACCCGAGCGTCGCCTTCGCCCTCGGCACCCACTTCGGTTTCGACCAGGGGATTTTCGACCTGCTCGACAGCAAGGTGGCCAACGGCGAACTGCCGCTCGGCGGGCTGCTGGAATGCGATGGCTGCAAGTATCGCGCTGCCGCCGAGGAAGAACATCTGCACGACCACAGCCACACCGCGGTCGCCGGCGAAAATCGCGCTTGCGGCCATGCCGCAAAACACGACCACGGGCACGACCATGACCACGCCACCCATTGCCAACACACTCACGCCTGAACTGCCATGAATATGCCCACCGAAAATATCGTTACTGAACAGTTGACCGCCGCCGGCCGTGCCATCGAGCACGATTCCTTCGCCATCATCGACGCCGAAGTCGGCCCGCACGACTACAGCGCCGAGCAATGGCCGCTGGTGCGCCGTATGATCCATGCCAACGCCGATTTCGAATTCAACGGCCTGACCCGCTTCCATCCGGCCGTGATGCAGGCCGGGCTGGCCGCCGTGCTCAAGGGCGGCACGCCGGTCGTCGCCGATGTCGAGATGATCTGCGTCGGCCTCTCGGCGCCGCGCCTGAAGCATTTCGGCATGAGCACCCAGCACTACATTTCCGACCCGGACGTAATCGAGCAGGCCAAGGCCGAAGAAACTACCCGCGCCGTCCAGGCAATGCGCAAGGCGCACCGGCTGGGCAAACTGGACGGCGCCATCGTCGGCATCGGCAATGCGCCGACGGCGCTGATCGAAGTCGTCCGCCTGATCCGCGAAGAAGGCGCCAAGCCGGCGCTGATCGTCGGCATGCCGGTCGGTTTCGTGTCCGCCGCCGAATCGAAGGATCTGCTGATGACGCTGAAGGACATTCCCTGGGTGGCGATCAAGGGCCGCAAGGGCGGCTCGACGCTGGTGGTCGCCGCCATCCACGCCCTGCTCGGCCTGGCCGAAGCCGAACAGAAACGGGCGGCATGAGCCAGTTCTCGTCACTCCCGTGCCGACGGGAGTCCTTGCCAACTTTCTGGACTTCCGCCGAGGCGGGAATGACGGGGCGCGGATGAGTGAGGACAGCAAGCCGGCCAAAGTCCGCAAGGGCGACGCACGGCGCGAGCGCGGCAACCGCACCGGTTTCACCACCGGCGCCTGTTCGGCGGCGGCGGCTAAAGCGGCCACGCTTGGCCTGCTCAATAGCGAGGTGGCCGATACCGTTGTCTGTCGCCTGCCGAACGGCAGCGAGGCCAGTTTTGCCGTGATCGATGGCTATGTCGAAGAAGTCGCCGGGCTGGCCCATGCGGTCATCGTCAAGGATGCCGGCGACGATCCGGATGCAACGCATGGCGCGCACATGACGGCGGATGTTCGCATCCTGCCGCATCGGGCGGGCGAAGTTGTGCTCAAGGGCGGTTTCGGCGTTGGCGTCGTGACCAAGGACGGCCTCGGTCTGGAAGTCGGCGGCCCGGCGATCAACCCGGTGCCGCGGCGCAACATCATCGACAACGTGCGGGCAGCGGCCAGCGAACTGCTCGACCACGACGGACTGGAAGTGACCATTTCCGTGCCGCTCGGCGACGAAATGGCGAAAAAGACGCTGAACGCCCGGCTCGGCATTCTCGGCGGCATTTCCATTCTCGGCACCACCGGCATCGTCCG
>CAYWNX010000306.1:0-3572 GCA_964459735.1 uncultured Dechloromonas sp.
CTTCTCAAGACCCCGAACTTGGGTCGCAAGTCGTTGAACGAGATCAAGGAAGTGCTCGCCTCCCGTGGCCTGACGCTAGGTATGAAACTGGAAAACTGGCCGCCCGCCGGTCTGGAAAAGGTCTAATTGACTGATTCTCGCTCGGGTCGTCAAGGGACGCCTGCAGAATATAGAAAGGATTAACCATGCGTCACCGCAGTGGACTTCGCAAACTGAACCGTACCAGCAGCCATCGCTTAGCGATGCTGCGCAATATGACTGTCTCGCTGCTTCGGCACGAGGCTATCAAGACCACCTTGCCTAAAGCCAAGGAACTTCGCCGTGTTGTTGAACCGATGATTACGCTCGGCCGTACCCCGACGCTTGCTAACAAGCGTTTGGCATTCGACCGTTTGCGCGATCGTGAAATCGTCGTCAAGCTATTCGCCGAACTTGGCCCTCGTTACGCCCAACGCCCGGGTGGCTTCCTTCGTATTTTGAAGTGTGGCTTCCGGGTTGGTGATAACGCACCGATGGCGTTTGTCGAGTTAGTTGATCGTCCGGAAGCCACCGATGCTGTGGAAGTCGACGAGAACGCAGCTTAACTTGCTGGGTTTTGGTTCAAAAAAAGGCCGGAGCTTCCGGCCTTTTTTCTTTGCTGTGACCGGTGGGGAGCACAGACGATCGTTTGCAGCCGCGGGGTGGTCTCGGTTCGCCTTCACGCTTGAGCTTATTGATCCAGTTAGGGGCAATCAATAATCATCAGAGAGATATCGTCTGTTGCAACAGTATTCATAAGATGTTTTTCCAGCGCTGCCTCGATCTTTATAAAGCGATTTTCTGGTGACGAGTTCGCCGTTGCTGCCATCAGACCTTCAACGCCGAATTGGGTACCCTTGGTGTCTGTCGCTTCTAGCAGTCCATCCGAGCAGATCGCCAACTGGCTTTCAGTTCCCCAGGTGAATGAAACAGGCGCGCAGGATAGTGTCCTGTTATCAACGATGCCAAGTGGCAGGTTGATCGATAAAAACTCTTGTGTGTTCCTGCCCCAGCGATCGAACAGAAAAGCTGATGGCGTACCGCCAACCCATATTTCCCCGGTTTTTGTTACTTCATCGAGACAGACCAGGGTTGTCGCGACGAAGCGGCCGATGGGCATCGATTCCTTCAACTGCTGATTCAGTTCGGCGATGATTTCCCGGACAGGATGATTGCGTCGCGTCAATCGGTAAAAGATGGCCAGTACGGGTAACACGCTGATTGCTGCGGCCAACCCGTGGCCGGTTGCATCGGCCAGTAAGGCGTAGAAGCGTCCTTCCGGGGAGCGGGAGGCGGCAACGATATCGCCGCTGAAGTTTTCTGCCGCAATCACCTTGTAGCGTAAGCGTGGATCCTCCAGGCCGGGACGACGTAATTGCATATCCATCAGGCGAAGTGCAAGTTGCTGTTCGCTTTGTGTTTGGTCATAATAGTTTTGTAATTTCTGTTCGACGAGTTTCTGGACAGAAATATCGCGGATGATTCCAACGAACATGCGATTGCCATCAACGGCAATTTCGGTTACGCCCAGATTGATCGGGAAATGCGTACCGTCCTTGCGTCGCCCGCTTAACTCCCGTGTCTGGCCGATGATCTTCGGCGGCTTTCCGCTCAGGTAGTTTTCCAGGTAGGTGTCGTGTTCGCTGAAATAAGGCTCAGGCATCAGCATCTTGATATTTTGGCCGAGCATTTCACTCGTTTCCCAACCGAAAATATGCTCGGTTGCGCGGTTGACCGTAGCAATCGTACCGTTCGTGTCAATGGTGATCAATGCATCAATGACGTTGTCCGAAATCGCCTGGACCCGGCGCAAGGCGTCGATCGAGGCTTGCTGCAGGGCTAGCGAATGCTGCATCGAGCGTAGTTTGGCTTCCAGCACGACAAAGTTGATCGGCTTGGTGAGATAGTCGTCCCCGCCAGCTTCAAGCCCTTCAACCAGGTTTTCGTCTCGGTTGAGGGCGGAAAGGAAAATGATCGGCGTCCAGCGTTCTTGCGTCGACGCCTTGATTCGACGGGCGGCTTCAAAGCCATCCATCTCCGGCATCATGATGTCGAGCAGGATCAGGTCTGGGGCCTCCGTCTGAAAGCGTTGCACGGCTTCCTCGCCATTTTCGGCAAGAATGACTTGATGCCCGAGTTTCTTCAGGAAAACCTGCAGGATGTGCAGATTGGTGCGGTTGTCGTCGACCGCCAGTACCTTCATTTTGGCTAATTTCAGCGTCATGTTTGCCAACTATTATTCGTTATCTACTGAGCAATTAATCGTGGCGACCGCGATATTGCCGCAGCCCTCATAGCTCAGGCTGGCAAAACTCAGCAAGCGGGCCAGTGCGATGCCCCGGCCATTGAGGTCGAAGGCCCGCTCCGGATCAATTTCGAGAAAATTCTGCCAGTCGAAACCGCTCCCCTGATCTGCCACCCGCAGCGTGATGTTGCGGTCCCCGCGTTGAAAGCTCAGCATGACCGATTTGCCGGCATTGATGGGTAGTGCGGCACGACGTTCTATCTCCGGTCGCCAGCAATCATCGCGTTTGAGGCGGGATTTTTCTGTATAACTCAGGCCAAGATTGCCATGCTCGATGGCGTTAATCAGCAATTCAGAAATGCCCATTACGACCATCTCGGCATTTGGGCAAGCTTGGGCGACGAAAGAGGCGAGTTGCGTGGCTTCATCGACGGTACGAATTGAAAATTCCGCCTGCTTGAGGAATTGCAGGGAATTGATGTGGCTATGCAATTGCAAACGCAACGCATCGTGCGCCTCGGCATCGATCAACGCGGCGTGCACAATGGCGAGCAGGTTGTCGCGTCGGTAGGGCTTGGTCAGATAATAGTAGGCGCCAGCTTCGAGACCTTCGCGAATCTGCGCCGCTGAATTGGCGGCTGTCTGCATGATGACCGGAATGCCTGCCAGGCGTGCATCTCCCTTGATGCGCTTGAGCAGGCCGATGCCGTCCAGGTTGGGCATCATCCGGTCGAGCAGGATCGCCTTGAAGTCGCTCTCGGGATTCTGCAGCATGCGCCAGGCAGTTTCGCCACCGTCGGCGGTGTGTAGTGAAAGTGAGGCTTCGTCAGCGAAGTATTCAAGCAGAATTTCAAGATTCAGCGCTTCGTCATCTACCGCTAAAATCTTCGTTCTGTTCGTCATGTGGCGTCGATCTCCATCCCGTTGTTTTTTGGCAGGGTAACGGTGAAGCAGGCGCCGCCCCCGACGTTGTTTTCGGCGATGATCGTATCACGGTGCTGCATCAAGACAGCCCGGCTGATCGCCAGCCCCAGCCCGGTGCCACCGGCGCCGGTCCGGGTCACAGTGCTTGGCTCAAATTTGTCGAAAATACTTTCCAGTTCCGTTGGCGGTATGCCGATGCCGCTATCGATAAAGCGGATGGCCAGTGCCGCCTGACTACCGTTATCTTCGGCGCGGCGACCGAGGGAGAGTTCGGCTGTGTCGAGTTCAATGCGGATAAGGCTGTGCGCCGGCGAAAACTTGATAGCATTCGACAGCAGGTTGAAAATGACCTGCGTTATCCGTTTGGGGTCGGCGATGACTTCGC
>CAYWNX010000307.1:0-3564 GCA_964459735.1 uncultured Dechloromonas sp.
CAGACGAATGCGCCGGCCGGTTTCCTTTTCGTAGGCGTCGAGTTTGGCCCGGGCCTGGCGGGCTTTGGCCAGCGTGCCAGAAATGAATTTCTGCCCACCGAAGCCGGGGTTGACGCTCATCAGCAGAATGACGTCGATCTTGTCCATGACGTAATCCATGTGCTCGAGCGGTGTCGCCGGATTGAAGACCAGGCCGGCCAGACAGCCGGCGTCGCGGATCAGCCCGAGGCTGCGGTCGATGTGTTCGGAGGCTTCGGGATGAAAGGTGATGATGTTGGCACCGGCTTTGGCAAAGTCGGGGATGATGCGGTCGACCGGCTTGACCATCAGGTGCACATCAATCGGAGCGCTGGTGCAGGGGCGAATGGCTTCGCAAACCAGCGGCCCAATGGTTAAATTGGGAACATAATGATTGTCCATCACGTCGAAATGTATCCAGTCGGCACCTGAGGCGATAACGTTGCTCACCTCCTCGCCCAGTTTGGCAAAGTTGGCGGATAGCAGACTCGGTGCGATGATGAAATCTTTGGCTGACATGATGCTTCCCTAAACAAGAACAGATAGACGAAATTATCCCATGCCCGACTCCAACAAGTACCGCATCGACGTCCAACCGGTGGCGCAGTTCATTCCCGACCAGTCCGACCCGGAAGAGAATCGCTATCTTTTTGCCTATACCATCACCATCAAAAACATCGGCGAAGTTCCGGCCCAACTGGTTTCACGGCACTGGATCATTACCGATGCCAATAACGAGCAGCAGGAAGTGCGCGGCCTCGGGGTCGTCGGCAAGCAGCCGCTGCTCAAGCCGGGTGAGAGCTTTCAATACACCAGCGGTTCCTCGCTGACCACTCCGGTCGGCACCATGAAGGGCACTTATCAGATGGTGGCGGAGGACGGCACGCACTTCAATGCCGAAATCCCGGAATTTGCGCTGGCAATGCCGAGGGTTTTGCACTGAGCCTGAAGCATAGCTACACGCTGATTGCACCGTTTTACGATGCGGCAATTGGCCGCGCCACGCAGGCTGCCCGCCAGCGCAGCCTGGCCACCTTGCCCGCCGAACCCGGCCTGGTCCTGCTGGCCGGCGTCGGCACCGGGCTCGATTTACCCCATCTGCCGCCACAGCATCATTACATCGGCCTCGACCTCAACCGTGCCATGCTGCAGCGCGCCCTGCCGCGCATTGGTAAATTCGACTTTGTGCCAGTGCAGGGCGATACCCAGCGCCTGCCCTTCACCGATGCCAGCTTCGATAGCACCGTGCTGCATCTGATTCTGGCAGTGGTCCCGGAGCCGGCCCACTGCCTTGCTGAAATCACCCGCGTCTTGCGGCCGGGCGGGACAGTGCTGATCTTCGACAAATTTCTCCGGCGCGGCCAGCCCGCCCTGTTACGGCGACTGGCCAACCCGCTGGTCCGCCGGGTAGCGACCCGGCTCGATGTCGTGTTTGAAGACCTGCTCGCCGATGCGCCCGAACTGGCGCTGGAGCACGACCGACCGGCCTTGGCCGGTGGCTGGTTCCGAATGATCCGGCTACGAAGGCTCTGAAGCTGGCGGTACTTTCGTCTCCAGCACATCCTTGCCCAGCCCGTCCTCAATCCAGGCCACCAACAGCGTATAAGTCACCGCCAGCACCACCGGGCCAATGAAGATACCGATCAGGCCGAAGCCCAGCATGCCGCCGATGACACCGGCAAAGATCAGCAGCAACGGCAGGTCGGCGCCTTTCTTGATCAGCATCGGACGGAGAAAATTATCCATCGTGGCGACGATCAGGCTCCATACCAGCAGGGCCGTCGCCCAGCCGCTGTCGCCGGTCCAGTACATCCAGCCGACCACTGGAAAAAGGACCAGACCCGGACCGATCTGGGCGATGCAAAACATCAGCATGACTGCCGAAAGCAAGGAAGCGAACGGAACGCCGGCTACTGCCAGGCCAACACCACCGAGCATTGTCTGAACGATGGCGGTAACACCCACACCCAGCGCCACGCCGCGAATGGCTTGCCCGGCAAGAATGACCGAATTCTCGCCGCGCTCGCCGGCCAGGCGGCGGCCAAAACGGCGTACCATCCGGGCGGCTGTCTCGCCTGAAGAATAGAGAATGGCGGCAACGATGACGACCAGCAGAAACTGGATCAGCATGCCGCCCAGACCACCGACGTGGGAAAGCACCCATTTCCCCGTATCGGCAGCATAGGGCGTGATCTTGGCGAAAACTCCCGCGGCGCCACTGGCTGCCAGTTGGGTCCATACGGTAGCAACTTTCTCGCCAACCAGCGGCAAGGTCGCCACCCATTCAGGTGGTTTTGGCAGACCATTTTCAGCAATGTAATGGCCGGCTGCGGTCAACTGCTCGGAATGCTCGGAAATGGTATCGATCGCCAGCCAGAGCGGCAACACCAGCAGAAGCAACATCGCCACCGTCATCACCGCCACCGCCGGGGCGCGGCGATTGCCGAACCGCGCTTCCAGCAATTTCAACAGCGGCCAGGTGGCAACAACGATCATCGTCGCCCAGACCGTGGCCGCCAGAAATGGCAGCAACACCCAGACCGACAATCCAAACAGCCCGATGATGCAAAAAATTGCCAGCGTCGTGCGCGTCAGGTCACGGTGAGTGTCGGTCATGATCAACTCCGGTAGTCGGCATTAATCTTGACATAGTCATATGAAAAATCACAGGTGTAAACTTGAGCCTTGGCGTCGCCCCGCCCGAGATCAACGCGCACGGTAATCTCGGCCTGCGCCATGACGCGCGCGCCATCCTCTTCCTGGTAGGCCGTCGCCCGACCGCCATTCTCGGCAACCAGCACATCGTCGAGCCAGACACGGACACCATCAACATCGAGGTCGTCAATGCCAGCGTAGCCAACAGCGGCCAAAATCCGGCCAAGGTTGGGGTCGGAGGCAAAAAATGCCGTCTTGACCAGCGGCGAATGGCCGATGGCATAACCCACCTGACGGCATTCGGCAATCGTCTTGCCGCCCTCAACCGCCACCGTAATGAACTTGGTGGCACCTTCGCCATCGCGCACAATGGCTTGAGCCAGCTCGACCGAAACGGCAATGATCGCCGCCCTGACTTCGGCCCAGCCAGCATCGGCAGCACTGGCGAAACTGGCGCCCGACCGGCCGGTGGCGATCATTACGTAGGAATCGTTGGTTGAGGTGTCGCCATCGACGGTAATGCAATTGAACGAAGCATCGGCCGCCTCCTTGACCAACTGGTCAAGCAAGGGCTGGGCGATGCCGGCATCGGTGGCGAGGAAACCGAGCATGGTCGCCATGTTCGGCTTGATCATGCCGGCGCCTTTGGAGACACCGGAAATGGTCACTTTTTTGCCGTTGACCGCAACAATCCGTGAAGCCGCCTTGGCCACGGTATCGGTCGTCATGATGCCGTGCGCCGCAGCATGCCAGTTATCGGCCTTGAGATCGGCCTGCGCCGCCGGCAAACCGGCCTTGATGCGCTCGACCGGCAAAAGCTCAAGAATGACCCCGGTAGAGAAGGGCAGCACCTGCTCGGCCGCCACCCCAAACAGCGCAGCAACCGCTTCG
>CAYWNX010000308.1:0-3558 GCA_964459735.1 uncultured Dechloromonas sp.
GGGATCCGATCGCTGCCGACAGCGGCGTGACGGTGGTGGACAGCGTTGGCGGAGGTGGCCTCGTTTCACTCCAGAACGTCCGACGGCGGGAGTGAGCGCTGCAAGAGCCAGTGCTGCCCAGGAATGCGTTTCCCAGGTCAACCGACAGCGTATTCCGCCCCGCGACGATCAAGGCGATCGGCGTGCACTGGTCGCAGTCCCCGTTTCCACTCCCGAGTCTCGACGTCGAGCGTCGCGGAGCCCTCCGCCGGCTGCGCTACCCTTGCGGAATGTTGGAGTCGCCGCCGGGGTCGGATTTGATCGAAGCGGGTTCGCGTGTTAGAATGAGGTCGCTTCGCCCGCCAATCCATCAGCGGGCAATCACGACGTGAAGACCATCAATAAAACTGTTGCTCACGGGGACGGCATGCTTCAGAGCATGTGCCTCCTGTGATAGGTCCACGTCAATTGGCAGGCTGGAGGAAATCGGAAATGTGCAATCGCTCCAAGCTTCACGCGATGCTTTGGCTCCTCGGCGTGACATTGTTCGTGCCCCACGCGTTGGGACAGGGGCTCCTCTGGACGAGGAGTACAGCTTCGGCTGCGTGGCCGGTCCGCGAGATTTTTTCCGCCACAGTCTACAACGGTCGAATGTGGGTCCTCGGGGGCCGAACAAACAGCGGGACGCTCCTGAACGATGTGTGGTACTCGACCCACGGCTCCACCTGGCAGATCGCCGCCTCTTCGGCTGCCTGGCCGGCACGTTACGGATTGGCTGCCGTATCACATGCCGGCCGGCTGTGGATCATGGCGGGTAATGTCAGTGGGACACACCAGAAAGACGTTTGGTACTCGACCAATGGCGCCAATTGGACTCAGGCGACAAGCGCGGCGCCGTGGATCGAGAGATACGTTCAAGCGGCGACGGTTTTCGACGCTCGAATCTGGATCACCGGGGGAATAAGTGGCGGGTCCGTACGGAGCGATGTATGGCAATCACCCGACGGGCTTTCATGGACGCAGGCAACCGCGACAGCCGCCTGGGGAATCCGTTTCGATCACGCGCTCATCCCACATGAAGGCGCGATGTGGGTCCTGGGGGGAAACATCGATACGAATCTTGTCAACGACGTTTGGCGATCGACCGACGGCGCCACGTGGACCTCAATCACGTCCGCCGCGCCGTGGGCGTTGAGGAGCCACCATACATCAGCGTCGTTTGCCGGGCGGATGTGGGTGATGGGCGGCTATGGAGGAAGCGGCGGTCTGAACGACGTATGGTCCTCAACAGACGGCGTGACTTGGACCGCGACCGCCGATCTGGCCAAC
Source organism: uncultured Dechloromonas sp. (assembly GCA_964459735.1). GTDB lineage: Bacteria > Pseudomonadota > Gammaproteobacteria > Burkholderiales > Rhodocyclaceae > Azonexus. The sequence goes on from CAYWNX010000308.1 coordinate 1,309, forward strand.
TGGTCCCAGAGATACTCACATGCGTCGGTGGTATTTGACGACAAGGTTTGGGTCATGGGCGGCAACGATGTGAGTCGCCTGAATGATGTCTGGTTCGGTGCTGTCGATTCGGACAACGACGGCGTCAATGATGCCATCGACAATTGTCCCGATGACGCGAACCCGGGACAGGAAGACGCAGACGGAGATGGTGCGGGCGATGCCTGTGACGCTTGCCCGAACGATCCGAACAAGGTGTCGCTCGGCGTCTGCGGTTGCGGGGTTTCTGATGACGACTCCGACAGCGACGGCGTCGCCGATTGCAACGACGTCTGCCCCGGCGCCGACGATTCCGTTGACTGCGACACGAACGGTACGCCGGATTGCGCGGAGATCGCCGCCGGGACTGGAAGCGACTGCACGTCCAACGGCATCCTGGACGCGTGCGAGGCCGCCACGTGGATCGGCCTGGACGGCAGGAGTTTCGACGACCCGGCAAACTGGACCCCGTACGGGATACCGCTGTCCGGTGCCAGCATGTTGAACAGCACGGCCATCGATAATCGAGCCGTGCTGAGATCGCCTGGCGATGTGGCGATGTGCAATCTCATGATAGGGAGCACCGGATCGGGTCGAGAGTTCCTGACAATCGCCGCGGGGGCGAGACTGGAGCTGCTCGACTCGCTGACGCTCACGCACGGCGGAAACATTGACTTACAGGGCGGTGAACTGGCTGGGGGCATCGTGACGAATACCGGCGACAGTATCAGCGGCTTCGGCATTGTCTCCGCGGATGTGGATAATCTCGGGAGGATCGAAGGACGAGCGGATATCAATGACAACCTGGTCTTCTCGGGTAGCGCATTCGAGAATGAGCCGGCTGGCCTCGTTCGAGCGAGACCTGGGTCGAGCGTTCTGGTACGGTCGACAACCCTTGTTCAAAGCGGCACAATCGAAGTGAGGCCGGCTGCCCTCGCTTCATTCGATTCGGCACTGGTGAACTCGTCGGAGGGCGGGATTACCCTGCTCGATGGCGTCCTGGCCGCCTCGGGCGTGGCGAACGAGCCTGGCGGGACTATTGATGGTTTCGGCACGATCGACGGCGATACCCTGAACGACGGCGAAATCACTGCGTATGCCGACACGCAAATCGTTGGCAATCTGACCAATAACGGGACCATTACGATTCAGAGCGGCGTTTTGACCGTGGTCGGCAACCTCTCCGGTTCAGGCAGCATCATCGGCGGCTTCGGTGGACGGGGGGGCGACCCCTGCGGCGGCTTGGTCATCAACGGCAGCTACATCCTTGGCGAGAATGCGACGCTGCGACTCGGCTGCGGCGTGCTCAAGCTCGGCGGCAATTTTGACGTCGCGATCAACGATTCCGAGCGATTCGACATGACCGAGGCGACCCTCCAAATGGCGGGGCTCAGCGGCACGCAATTGCTGGAGACGTTGGCCGACGACGACGGCACGTGCGCGACCTTGCCGGAGCCAACCCTGTTTTCGATTGGAACGCTGCGCATCGGTCCCACGCCGACAACCGTCAAATTGGTCGACAACCACGTCAACTCCGTCGGCGGCCCGTCGGATTCCGAGGTGCTCTACGTGGGCCAGTTGATCATCGAGACCGGCGCACGACTCGATTTGGGCGGCAAGAGACTCTATTACACAAACTCCACGCCGGCCGATCCATCGTCGCGGATCTTCGACAGCATCGGCGGCGGCGCAGCGGTACGGCTGGGCGGCGGCGGGGCATTGCCCGGCGACGTCAATGGCGACTGCAAGGTGGATTTCGACGACGTGGCGCCGTTTATACAGGTCCTGCTGGGGTTGGATGCAATCCCATCGCACGTGGCGGCAGCGGATGTCGATCACAGCGGGCAGGCGAATGGCGGGGACTGTGCTGCATTCGCGACGACGCTGCTGGCGCCTTGAGGTGTGGCGACCTTGCGGAGGACGTCCAAACGTTCGAAGCCCCGGCGGCGGACCGTGGTGATCGGGGTTTCACCCTGCCGGACGCCACGCTTTACTCGATCGGGACCCTTCGCATCGGACCGGTGCCGACAACCGTGCGGCTGATGGATCGACATCGCAACAGTCCGGCGGCGCGGCGAGCCGGGCCGGAGGCGATCTACGTCAAGCACCTCATTCTCGATCCGGGTGTCACGCTCGATCTGGCGGGGCTGAATCTGTACTACGAGCGAGCCATCCCGTCCGATCCGCTCGCGGAAGGCAGCGGCGTAAGCGTCATTGACAGCGTTGGCGGCG
>CAYWNX010000309.1:0-3544 GCA_964459735.1 uncultured Dechloromonas sp.
ACCCAGTTTAACATTTTGCCCGCCGGGCCCCATTGCAGAAGGCTGAAGAGTTACCCTTTTTTACTGTTTTTTTGAATTCCCAGGCATTGGAGATACTGGCACGGTCTGATGTAGAACAGCCGTCCCCGGCTGTGGTTCGCTCGGTTGCGTCGCCGGGGCGGAAGCTGGTTGGGAGGTTGGAGATTTCAAAATCGGCTGCGAAGATGCTGGCCGAGATGTTGCAATAATTCCAGTGTAGGGCTCCAATTTCTCACGCCATTTTTTTGTTTTTTCGCCATATCCGAGTCCTGGGTTCGCTTCATCCCACCTTTGGTAGAGTTGAACCAGCCACTTGCGGATTCTCGCCAGATCGGGGTCGGTTGCGTCCCATCCCGCTTCTATGAATGATTCGGCTGCGACCAATTTACGTTCTGCTTCAGAAAATCGGTTAAGCATCGTTAGGCAAGCCCCGATTCGCGCGTCGTTAACGACATACCACCAAGTTTGCCTTCCTTTGACTCTTTCGAAATAATCCCCCGCTCGCGCAAGTGTAGCCATCGCCTGTTCGTACATCCCATTACGATATTGTGCCCAACCTAGGTCATTGAGATAGCTATCATCGGGCGCGACCCCAACAACCCACTCCATTTTCTGGAGCGCATCGCGATAGTCATCGCTCCTTCGTCCATCGTCGTTCACAACTATCGACGACTCGATTACCGCCGCCTCAGCATTTCTCTTCGCACGATCGCGGAGAATTCGGACTGCATCTTCTCGCGACGACTTATCAAGGTAGGCGCACTTGTTGATTTTATCGAGTACTTGATCAATTGACCACATTTCGTCGAGCTCACACAGAAGCTTGTTGATGAACCGCCGCTCAAACGCCTTTCGGTGCCATCTGACTAATACCCCAGAATCGGGAATAACAGAGTGGACTACGGTATCTGGAAACGCGAAAGAATTCGAACCAATTGCCCACACCGTCTTGCCATCAGCGCTGACGTCTAGGGAATCGGCCGCGTACCCTAGGGCTCTCAAAGACAAAATGGGTTTGAGAGTACATCCATCACGGACTAACCCGTTCGCACTCAGCCAGTCATCCTCGCCCCCCAGAGTAAAGATCCGTTGTCCGTCTGCGCTAAAATTCATCGCTGAACTGCCTGATTGGCTAAACTGTTCCGTAAGTTTGGAGCCACTCCTACTGTCCCACAGTTTAATGCTTCCATCAGAGCCGCCGCTGACAAGACGCTGGCCATCGGGGCTGAATCCCACACTGCTAACGCTCCCCCTATGCGCTTCGGCCACACTCCAACAAACGGTCAAGGACGGGGTGTTGAGAAACAAAAGCTCACCACTCTGAAGCCCGCATACGATATGGGTGCAATCTGGTGAGAAATCAAATGTAGAAATTCCTGAGGCAACTGATGATTCCGCCATGTGACTTCTATTGATCAACTTCCACAGCCGTATCGAGCCCTCCGCATCACCTGTAACGGCAAGTTCGCTATTGTTCGAAGTAGCAATATACGAAACCGCCCTTCCATGACCCCTAAGGGTCGCAAAAGAGGACGATTTTGATACATCAGCGATGATAAGTGATCCGCTTTGCGCTGTTGCGACGATCTTCGCATGGTTCGAAGTAGCGACAGCCGTATCAATCTGTTGGCTTGGTACGCTTAGTTTCGCTATCACATTATCCGTTTCAGCATCGTGTATGCAGATATTGGAGCCGTCTAATTCATTCTTTGTGCAAACAACCCAATCGCCAGAAAGAGTGCAATTGCGTCGCGCCTTGTCTACTATTGAAGAGGCCCAGGTTCTTCCCCGAATGTCATCGCAATCAAAGACGGCGATCGTGCCATCGTTGCCGCCAACAATGCCCCAACGCCAAGAAGAAGAAATATTGATGCTACGAATGGATTCAATGGGCAGTTGAATCTTTGTGCGGTCCGCAAGCACGAGAGTCGAGTTTCCAAGAGCAAACGAGAATGGGAAGTGAAAAGACAGCAGACTCGCATCTTCAATAGGGTTCGTCGGGCAAAAGATCAAGTCGGGAACCCGCGCTCGCGCAATACAGCCGTCATCAAACTGGATGCCTAATTGGTTGTTATTTAGAAAACTACAGGCCGTGGCCTTGCCCTTAGCTGTCTCTCTCTCCCAAAATTGACTAAAGCCCGTTGAATATCTCCATGACCGAGGAGCATCGCTAACGGCGCGGGTTAACACTGTGAAGCTCTCGGCATTTGTAAGTGCGATCGCGGTACTTTCAAGTGACACAATTTGCTTACCGTTAGGGCTAATTGCGATGGATACAACAGGGCCTTTATGGGCTGTGAGCCGGCGGATTTCCCGTCCACTGCCTAGGTCAAACATCATGAGTTCAGGCCCACATGAAGATACAAACCACCGATTATCCGGGCTTACCGCCACGCAGGAAATATCTTGTTGAAAATTTGTAGTGGAACGAACAGGCTCGCCGGTTCGCCCGTCCCAAATTCTGATCGTTCGGTCCACTCCGCCCGAGACTATTCGTTCATTGTCTGGCGAAAAGGCGGCACACAAAACTGGCCCAATATGGCCTTTCGATGAGAACAGTAGCCGAGCGGTATCCTGTCTAGGAGGGGCTGGAACCGGTTCATCACCCACCCATTCCCAGACCTTGATCTCGCCGTCCGCCCCAGCTGTCAAAAAACGCGTTGCGTCGCAACTAAACGCGGCAACATTCACAGGCCCGGTATGTGCTTTAAGTTGGAGTACGCTCCAATCAGAAATGAATTCAAGGTACTTCCACTCCCAATTGCGAAGTTGCTCGGGGCATTCCTGTAACGCCTCTCGAGCTTTAATGGGTTGATTAGATTCCAAATTGTCGTCAGCAATCTTAATTTTGTCTAAGTAACTCGATCGGAGTATTTCTTCCTTTTGTTGCTCAATGATTTGTGCCTTATTCTCAGCGTCAACTCTTGCGCTGATCGCATTATTCCGTTCACGCAGTGCCCATCGTATTCCAAAAATCGTTCCGGCCAGCCCCAATACAATTGCGATACTTATCAAGAATCCGGTGACGACAGGGCCTCTATGCTTCTTCACAAATTTCCGGACTCGATACACTGTGCTCGGCGGCGCCGCGACGACCGGCTCGCCGGACAGATGCCGCTGCACATCCGCCGCGAACGCCTCCGCCGTCTCGTAGCGCCGCGTCCGATCCTTTTCCAGCGCCTTCATCACGATCCAGTCGATGTCCCCGCGCAGAAGCACGCCCAGCTTCTTCGGTTCCGTGCGGCGTTTGGCGGCAATCGATTCCGCGGACAGGCCCGAGACCCCACTCCCTGACGGTCGCGGCTCTGATTGAGCGAGCGTGCTCACCCGCGTGCTCGGCCGCGGCGGCTCGGTCTCGCGGATGATCCGCTGCATCTCCCCGTAACCGGCCTTCAACAAATCCTCCGCCGGGAACGGCGTCGTGCCCGTCAGCAGTTCATACAAGAGCACGCCCAGCGAATACACGTCCGTTCGCGTGTCGATGTCCAGACCGCTCATCTCCGCCTGCTCGGGGCTCATATACGCC
>CAYWNX010000310.1:0-3533 GCA_964459735.1 uncultured Dechloromonas sp.
GCCAAAATTTGCTCTGACCTGGAAAAACCGAATGGCGTTACCGTCCTCGATCTGGCGGACATTCCGGCACGCATCTGGCCGCTACCGGCGAAAAAAATCAACGGCATCGGTCCCAAGGCCTCGGAAAAACTCGCCCAACTCGGTATCAACACCATTGGCGAGTTGGCGGCAACACCGCTTGAGTTTCTGGTGCGTAAATTTGGTCGTACCACCGGGGTCTGGCTAAACAAGGTTGCACACGGCATCGATGAGCGGCCGGTCGTCACGCAATCGGAGCCGAAATCCATCAGTCGGGAAAGCACCTTCGAGCGTGATTTGCACGTCAAGCAGGACAGGGCGGAGCTATCGGAAATATTTACAGCGCTCTGCATGCGCGTCGCCGATGACCTGAAACGGAAGGGCTACGCCAGCCGAACCATCGGCATCAAGCTGCGCTATTCGGATTTTCAGGCTGTGACTCGTGACGTTACATTGCCCATTGGCGTCAGCGAAGGTCCGGATATTCGTAAAGCTGCCGGCGAGTGTCTGAAGCGGATTCCGCTAACCCGGCGAATTCGCTTGCTCGGGGTGCGCGCCAGTGGCTTGATGCCTTTAGCTGAGAGCAATGCGGAGTTTAGTGGCTTACAGGCAGAGTTGCCTTTTTAGCGATGCGGGTAACCAGACTGAATACCCTGCCCGAAAGCAGGTTTCATCAATGCGCTGTCCAGAACGAAAAAAACCCCGCCAACTTCGCGGGGTTTTGCATTTCAGCGTGCGTCGAATTTACTTCTTGCTGACGGCCTTGATGGTAGCGTTGGTCGCAGAAGTCATTTGCGTCTGGGCGGTTTCGGCAAATTGCTTGGCAACTGAGGACATGTTGCCGAAAGCAGTGTTGGCAGCAGCAAAAGCACTCTTGAATGCGCTAACGGCAGCCTCAGAGCCGGCCGGCGCTGACTTGGTTGCCTTCTCGAGGAGGTCGGCTGCAGTCTTCTGAAAATCAGCAAACTGGGTTTGAACCAACTTGGTGAATTCTTCCTGATTCTGAGCGGTGATTTCAGACACCGAACGGGCGTAGGAAACAGCTTTCTCGATATTCGGCTGGGCCAGTGAAGCCTGGATCGACAAGGCTTCCTTGGCATCCTTGGCACCCATGGCAGCTTTGGCGCCAGAAACGGTGTCTTCCAGAACCGAGCGGGCAGTGTTCAGGTTCAGGGCAGCGATGCGCTCGGCAGAAGCGAGCGCGGTATTGGCGACGGACAACAGGGAGTCGACGGTAACTTTGTTGGCGGCGGAAAATTGCTCAAGATTGATAGACATGGATATCTCCTAGATTATTTGTTTCGGTGATTGCGATCAGAGAACATAGTAACGCAATTCTCAGGAAAATGGTGCACTGCATCAATTTTGTGGGTGGGGGCGTCAATTTGCAGAAATCAAGTTATCGCGCGGATTATGTGTTTCGCTCCTCAAGAATGAGGAAGCATCCGACTAAATCGAGCTTTCACACATAGGAAAAGCTAGGTATCCGGCTGGCCGAGCGATTTTTCGATTGCCGCGAGTAGTAGTAAAGCCCGCTCACGGTTCTTTGCAATCGCAGCAGCGCGTTCGGTAACTTTTGTGGCGTCTTCCAAGGACATCTGAACAAGCATCTGATGCGGTGTTAAGCCTTTCAGTTCAGGGTCAGGCAAAAGATCATCTTGTACGGCAAAACTATTTTCTGGCATTCGAGTCTCAGTTTTTTTCATCGTCAGCTTTTAACCGTTTCTTTCCGGCGAGTAAACCCTCAGACCCGAAATTCGGGTAGCCGACCATTTAGATAAAGATGTAAATGGTCCATCTACCTGAACCACCGGTCAAATCATCTTGTGCGATTTGTCTGGTTACAATTTTAGGTAAGGTTGATTTGGCTAGCGTGGCTGAAAGTTAAGACGACACCCATCGGCGCCAGCATTGACCAGCTCGCGAATACGCTCGCTGGTCGAACTGGATAGGCCAAGAATCGCCAGAATACGGGAACGACGAGAGCGGCTCATTGTGCTTCCTTTGCACTTTGAATTTGTCCGCTCAGCGCGGCGACGCCAGCCCTGGCCACCTGCGCATCCTCACCGGCCTTGACGCCGGAGACGCCGACGGCACCGATAACCAGGCCATCAACGACAATCGGTTCGCCGCCTTCAAGCGGCACCACCGGCATGGCCAGCGCGGCGTAACGGCCGTTATTCACCATGTCTTCGAAAGCCTTGCTCGGCTTGCCGCTAAGTACGCTGGTGCGCGCCTTTTCCGGGGCAACGAGGGCGCTCATCAGCGGCGCACCGTCCATTCGTTGTAGCCACAGCGGATGGCCACCGGCATCGCAGACGGCAATGCTGACGGCCCAGCCGCAGGCGATTGCTTCGGCCTCGGCTGCCGCGGCAACGCTCTTGACGTCGTCGAGCGTTAGTAGTTTGGTATTTTTCATCGGTTGTCTCCTTAATATTTGCTGTTTGACACTGATCAGGTGATCAGGATGGCACGGAAATCATTAACGTTGGTCAGGGTCGGGCCGGTGATCAGCGAATCGCCCAGCGCTTCGAAGAAACCGTGGCCATCGTTGTTGTCCAGCCGGTCGCGTGGACGTATACCGGCGGCCCAGGCTCGGTTCAAGGTGTCCGGGGTGACGAAGGCGCCGGCAATTTCTTCCAGCCCATCGACGCCATCGGTGTCGCCGGCCACGGCATGAATGCCTGCGGCGCCGTTCAGCGTCATCGCCAGTGCCAGCAAAAATTCGACATTGCGGCCACCGTGTCCGTTGCCACGCACGGTCACCGTTGTTTCACCGCCAGAGAGCAGGACGCAAGGTGGCGGACAGGGTTGGTTATGGTTGCGCACCTGCAGCGCGATGCCGGCCATGACCTTGCCGACGTCGCGCGATTCACCTTCGATGCTGTCGCCGAGCAAGACCGGGGTAACCCCGGCAGCCCGCGCCACTTCGGCTGCTGCTTCAAGCGCCATTTGCGGGGTGGCGATCAGGTGGGTGACGACCCTGGCCAGGCGTTGGTCGCCGGGCTTGATGGTTTCACCGGCGCCGCTTTCGAGCAGTTGGCGGGCTCCGGCCGGCAAGTCGATGCCGTAACGGCGGACGATTTCCATCGCGTCGCTGCAACTCGTCGAGTCAGCGACGGTCGGGCCGGAGGCGATGTCCATCGGGTTGTCGCCCGGCACATCGGAAATCAGCAGATTGACGACCTGGGCCGGTGCGCAGGCAGCTGCCAGACGGCCGCCCTTGAGCGCCGAGAGATGGCGACGCACACAATTCATTTCGGAGATGGTTGCCCCTGACTTGAGCAGGGCGCGATTGACCGCCTGTTTGTCTGCCAGCGTGACACCTTCGCCTGGCAGCGGCAAAAGGGAGGAGCCGCCACCCGAAATCAGGCAGATCACCAGATCGTCTGTGGTCAACCCTTGAACAGCCTGCAAAGTGCGACGTGCCGCTTCGCAGCCGGCTGCGTCGGGCACCGGTCCTCGTCGTTGAGCACGCCGTCGATGGTGTAGCCCTCCATGATGAGCTTCTCGAT
>CAYWNX010000311.1:0-3522 GCA_964459735.1 uncultured Dechloromonas sp.
ACGCCAGCTACTGGACTGATCGACGCGAACCATTGCAAGACGGTAAACAGTTACCCGATCAAAAGGTCAATAATTCAACCTGACACCCTTGATTTCCCCATTCGTTCTTGTCCGCGATCCACCAGATTTCGTTGTCCGAGTTGTAGTCCCAAGTGATCGGCGGATGGTCATTGTTCAGTTTCTGTCTCGAGTTTCTTTAGCCATGCGTCCCGGTCGGAAGACACTCGATCGATCATTGCATTGAAGTCGATCTTCTTTTTTAGTTCTTCAGCGGTAAGATCCCTGCCACTTGCGATCTGTTCTAGTTCGCTGAGAACTTCCGCATACGATTGCAAAAGTATCGAGTCCGCCGCAGCAAACTGCAAAAGGCGAAGCCTTCGATTGTCAAAGAGCAGAGCTAAAAATTCTTTTTCAAGCTCCTTCAAAGTCTGGTGAGGAGCCGACATTTCATTTGCTAGCCCTCCCTTGAGTCTACGATGCAAATCCCTCAGCTGTTTCAATTCTCCGATGTAGCTGCCCCGAAGAGGACCTTCCATTAATTCCAACATCCGCTGAACCGTTGATTCAATTTCGAAGAATATTGACATTTCGTTTTCTGACTAACTCGAGCTATCGCGGATAATTGTCGATTTGTTTGCGTACCTCCTGCAACTCCTCGAAGTTCCAACCAAATGAGTGGGCATGTCTAGGGTCGCTTAGACGTTGTAGAAGCTCCTGTTCTCGTTGATATAACCATGTCAGACCCTCCGGAATGATCGTACAAGTTGGCGCAAAATAGGCAATAAGCCCGACCTCTGACGCGACAGTGGCGATACTAGCCACTGCGGTTAGGGTCATGGCTTTATGGACTTTGTACTGCTCATCGGCTGAAAGGCGATCGTGCCATCGGAAAAAAGATTCCCACATTACGTCGTCTCGAAGGCCGTTGGGGTCAATGCAAAGAGTCGGATTGGATCGGGCGTATCCGTACACATTCAACCCACCATCAATCCCCATCGGATCCCTTTGAAGGAATCTTCCAGTCGCCGGGTCATACCACCGATGTCCGACGTGGGTGTACGGCAGCGCGGCGCCCCAGTCGTCGGTATCGACTCCCTCGGTTTCATATCCCCATGCCCCGCAATATTGATGACGCGTTCCGACCTGGCCGTCCGACCAGACCCGCTCGCCGAACGCGGTGTAGATTACGCGACCAAGGGTGTCAGCCGAGTCGTCCGTGATGGCGCGCAGACTTCCAACCTGATCGCCGTGCTGATATCGCGCAGCGGAATTCGCTACGTCGTACTCACCGATGCCGGGCACGTGCTTGGTTTTTTCGGTCAGCGTCAGATCATAGGGCGATTGGCTATCAATCGACACGTCGTAATCCGAATAGGCCCAGTCGCCGGAGTAGTCGAACCACTTCGTCGTGTTCGGCACGATAACCGTGTGGTCGCCGTTGACATCGCGCTGCCGTTTCATCGTCCGGGTCCGCCCGCCACCGCGGAACTCGTCGATCCGCACGAGATCCTTCGTCTCGCAATAGCCCTCCCACCACCACTCCGTCGCCGCGAACAGGAGTTCGCCCTTCTGGTCATATTGCAGCGTGATGCCGATCGTGGGCACCGAGCCGTTCCCCGGCCGATGACGGACGATCTCGACGGGATTGCCCGCCGCGACGCCGTAGTTCTCATAGCGGTATTCAACCCGCTCGATGAGACTGTCTTCGGCGTCGAAGATGTCGTAGGCCATCAGGCGGTTATTCCGCGTTTGATAGCAGTTGGCCGGTGTACTATCCGGTATCCCGTCACCGTCGCAATCCACAAGCTCGTCGTCGGTGTCGTAGTGATAGTCCGTCCGCAAGACGGTCTGCCCGTAGGTCTGCGATTGTGAGTCGGGATCGAACTGGACCTTGGTCTGCCGGTTGCCGCCGACATCATAGGTATAAGCGAGCCAGTAGGGGTGCGTTCCCTCGCGTTTTTCCTTGATCAGGCGGCTGCGTTTGTCGTAATTGTAATGCAACGTCGCTGTCCCGCTCGGATCGGTCTCTTCGACTTGAGTGATCAATCCGCGAAAATTGTAGGTGTACGCCATCTGCAAGATCGTCGCCCCGCCACTGGATTCCTTGTGCCGGATCAAGGTCAGCCGCTCGGCGTCGTCATACTCATATTCTACCACGGCCCCGTTGCCGTAGGTGATCGTCTGGACTTGGCCGTTGGCGTAATAGGTCGCCTCCGCCGAGAGCCCTCCACGCGTCAAGTCGGTGACCCGGCCGGCCCAATCCGTTTCAGCGGTCGTCGTTTGTCCGTCCGGACCCGTTTGGGAATACACGCCGCTGGCATCGTAATACGAATAGGACCAGGTCCGCTCGAGTTGTTGCGTGCTCGGCGAGCCGGTCATCGGTTCGCCCGTTGTCTGCGTTTTCGAGAGCGGCCGTCCGACCTCGTCATAGGTCGCGGTCACGTCCACATCGTAGGTGCCGCCCTGCGTCACCGATGAGTCGCCGACATCCGCATGGGCCGCCGTCACATTACCCATGTTATCGTGGTCCATCGTGGACGATCCGCCTAATTCGCCAATGGGAGGATAGGCCCCGCACGAGATCACCCGAGGCGCCGGTTCTTCCTCGAACGATTCGACCGACTGAAAAGAGGAACCCGAACAGCCGTTCCCGCCCCCGGTCCAATACCCGAAGTGATTGCCCGCCGCGAACACCACGACGCAAGTACCACAGTTGACTCCCGTGGGCTCGCCGCACTCGTCGTAGGTCATGCACTCTCCCATCAGGCACATGCGCGGGTCACCCTCGCCCGGAGGATCGCCCATCAAGTGCAGACAGTCCGGGTCAACAGTTGTCGGTGGGCAGAAGATGAAATCGTCCAGGAGATTCGCGTAGGTCGATTGTATCTCCCGCCCGACGGCGTCGAGATGATGGTATTCATTATGACGACGCCACGGGCCCATAGGCCCTTCATTCTTGCTCTCCGGTTGACCAAGATAATCATACGTCATTGATGTCGGTGCATTATTGGGATCGGCCACGTTCTTCAATTGGCCCCTGGCCCAACCGTTGTTCTCCTCCCCCCAATACTCCAACGTCACCGTTCCATGCTCGTCGTTCACGTCCGGCGGCAGCGTCGCGCTCGTCGGCAACGTCGGGTCGATCGTGCTCCCATAGTCAATCTGCGTGATGATGTCGCCGCCCTCGTCCGGCTGCGACACCTGGATCAAGTTGTTATACTCGTCGTATTCCAGCGACCACGCATGTTCCAGCGGGTCCGTCACCGTCGCCAGGTTGCCCATCCGCAGCCAGGACTCCGCGAGATTGCTATCGCCCACATAGGTTGCACCAAACGGCTCATAGGCATACGCCCATGTCTTGCCCAGCGCATTGATCCGCGCCGTCGCCTCGTGCCGATGCGGCAGGTACCAGTTCGACGAATAGTTCATCCCGTCCGGGACCGTTGACGCCGGATTGCGCAAGTCTTCATACTCGAACTGCACCATCTCTTGCAGCGGGTTTTTCACCCCGACGAGATTGCC
>CAYWNX010000312.1:0-3513 GCA_964459735.1 uncultured Dechloromonas sp.
TGGCTGCGGTGAACAAGCAATACGCGGTTGATTTCGCTCAGAACAAAGGCTGGCTAGGCTTATCATTGGCAGTGACGACAGCGACCGGTATGAAATCCGAATATTCGTTAATACGCGTGTACCAACAAGAATGAGCGTATCTCGCCGCCCAATTAACCTTAAACATCATCACGACAGTCATCCACAATAATTCAGGAAAACAGATGAAAACACGAGCCCTCTTTCGATTAACCATCCAGGGGCTGCTGCTCGGCTTCATGTTCGGTGCCGTGCCGGCACAGGCCGATGAATCCAGGCTGGTTGTTAGCCTTAAAAATGTTCGCGACAGCACTGGCAATCTTCGCGCCTCGATTTATCGTGAGCCAGACAGCTTTCGCAAAGAGGATCGGGCCGTCGAGGTCGTTTCGATTCCGGCGCAGAAAGGTGACGTCCAGCTTGTTTTCAAGGCGCTGCCACCTGGCCGCTACGCCATCATGGCTTATCACGATGCCGATTCGGATGGAAAGCTCGGCCTGCGCTTCGGCATGTTCCCAATCGAGGGTTATGGCCTTTCCAACAACCCCAAAGTCATGGGACCTCCGAAGTTTGCCGACAGCGCTTTTGAACTGACCGGGCCGGAGACTTCGATCGACATCAACCTTTCCTACTGAGCACAATGTCGGTAGCGATCCCAAGCGAAAGCAACAAGTACCAATCAAGCAAACCGTTTATCAAAATACTCATGGATTTCGCTTTCGAGCACGGCGCGAAATGGCAGGTAGAACATGCCCAGACTTACCTTGATGCAGACTTCATGTTTGGCCAGAGAAAGCTGGCCATTTACCCCGGGACGCTCAAAGTGCAGCACGCCATCCTCACCCCAGGCGCAAGTCAAATCGAACTTGTTTTCGAGGTCGACCGCAACATGCTCGGCGGCGAGGCGGGCTCTTTTCAAGCTCAGCTTGTGATTGCGGACTATGATGATTTCGCTCATGGCGATGAGTTTAACCTCAATGCTGGAATCCGGATTCCCGCCTGGCCTGACTTCTGCGCCTGCTGAATCTGCGGTAGCATCCATAGCTTGAGCGACCAAGCAAGACGCATATTCATGACACTTTCCCCCGCCCATCGCCTCACTGCCCAGGACCTGCTCGATTTTATCGACGCCAGCCCCAGCCCCTGGCATGCCGTTCAAACCTGCGAAACCGGCCTGCAGGCCGCGGGGTTTAGGCGTCTCGAAGAAGCCGAGCGCTGGCAGTTGGCGCCCGGCGATTGTTGTTACGTCGTACGCGGTGGTTCTTCGATTATTGCCTTCATCGTTGGCAGCAAGCCCGCCGTCGATACCGGCCTGCGCCTGATTGGTGCCCATACCGATTCGCCCGGCCTGCGCATCAAGCCAAAACCTGCTGAGGTGGCGCAGGGGATGGTGCGGCTCGGTGTCGAGGTTTATGGCGGCCCGATTCTCGCCACCTTTGCCGACCGCGATCTTTCTCTTGCTGGCCGGGTCAATGTGCGAACAGCTAACGGTTACACGACCCGGCTGATTCGTTTTGCCGAGCCGATGTTGCGGCTGCCCAACCTCGCCATTCACATGAATCGCGAGGTCAATGAAAACGGCCTCAAATTCAACAAGCAGACTGAATTGCCATTGCTGCTTGGCGTCTCGGATGGCGAAGCGACAGCCGACGAGCATTTCCGCCAGCCCATCGCCGAGGCGCTCGGCGTTGAGGCCGCCGACCTGCTGACTTGGGAATTGAACGCCTACGACACACAAAAAGGCAGTTTTTGGGGCGTCGACCGTGAGTTTGTCGCCAATAGCCAACTCGACAATCTCGCCTCCTGTCATGCCGCATTGAGCGCCCTGCTCGCCACCGAGAATCCCGATGCGACCTGTCTGTGCGCCTTCTTCGACCATGAGGAAGTGGGTAGCGAGAGCGCTGCCGGCGCCGGTGGCAGCTTTGTCGCCGACGTGATTCAGCGGCTCGCCACCAGTGCCGGGCTGGATGCCGAGGACCAGCGCCGGATGCTGGCGCGCAGCTTCTTCATCAGCGCCGACATGGCGCACGCCTGGCACCCGAACTTTCCGGCGGCCTACGAGCCCTGCCATCGGGTGTTGGTTAACGCTGGCCCGGTGATCAAGAGCAACGCCAACCAGCGTTACAGCACCAACGCCGAAACCGCGGCGCGCTTCATGGCGCTTTGCCAAAAGGCTGGTGTACCCTGCCAACAATATGCGCACCGCACCGACCTCGGCTGCGGCAGCACCATTGGCCCGATTGTCGCCGCGCGCCTGGGTATTCCGAGCGTCGATGTCGGCTCGCCGATGTGGGCGATGCACAGTATTCGTGAAAGTGCCGGCGTGCTTGATCATCACTACATGACGGCCGCGCTGACCGCAGCCTTTGCCAACTGATATGCAACTCGAACTTGCTGCCTTCATCATCGGCACCGCGCTGCTCCTGTGGTTCTCGCGCAAGCCTTTGCGTTGCCCCGGTCAACACGGTTTTTATCGCTTTTTTGCCTGGGAGGCGATCCTTGCCTTGTTCGTGCTGAATCAGGAGGTTTGGGGATCTCAGCCGTTTTCTGCGCATCAGATCGCCTCCTGGGTGCTGATGCTGACCAGCATCTTTCTGGTCGTTCAGGCCGTGCGCCTGCTGAAGAAACATGGACAGGCCAGCCTGCAGCGTGAAGACGGGGCGCTCTATGCGTTCGAGAAAACGACCCAATTGGTAACCTCAGGCATTTTTGGCTACATCCGTCATCCGATGTACGCTTCCCTGCTGGCGCTGGCCTGGGGAGCGCATTTTCAGAACCCCAACCTGCTGGGTACAGTCATCGCTGCCTTTGCCTCATTCTGCCTGCTGCTCACCGCCAAAGCCGACGAGCAGGAGTGTCTGGCTTATTTCGGGGCGCCCTACGCCGCCTACATGCAGCGCACCCGGCGCTTTATTCCCTACCTGCTTTAGCCGCCGATTACTCCGGCGCCAGCTTCGTTCCCATCATCTCGTTACAGGTGGCGCGGCCGAAAGTCTCGGCTTTTTTCGGGCTGGAAATCTGCGGTTCCTCATAAATCCGGCGGATGATGTGGTTGGTAATCCGCGCCCCATCGCTGCCGTCTTCATCAAACAGCTTCATCGGCCGACCCTTTTCGCGGTTGTAAAAGGTTTGCAGGGCATGATCGCGCACCCGTTCGCAGAAACGGATTTTCTGGGCATCCGGCATGCTGTCGTCGATGTTCCCTGAATGACCGCCATGCGCCCAGACCGCTTGCGCAAACAAGGCACCCAAGGTAGTCAGCAACAGTCTTTTCATTCCTTCGTTTCCTGTATCGAGGTGAGGTAAGCCAGGATGTCCTGCACATCGTTTTCTTTCAGGCCGTTCAGCACACCAACCACGCCCTCTTCATCATGCGGCCGATCACCCTTGAGGTAGAGATCGACCTGGCGTTTGAGATAATTGGTGTATTGGCCGACCAGCATCGGGAACATGCCCCGACCCTTGCCGGTCTTGCCGTGGCAGGCGGCACATTGCTTC
>CAYWNX010000313.1:0-3410 GCA_964459735.1 uncultured Dechloromonas sp.
TGGTATCAGTACGACGAGCGCCGCAATCGTAATCGCCGAAATGAGATTTAGTCGGGTGGTAACACGCACCGTGGTCTACCTGTGAGCCTTGACGGCTTCCGGTTTGACCGCCCGGAGGCTGTCAAGATCGATGAAATTGCTGTAAACCGGCATGACGGTCTTGTCGGTGAGATTGTTCTTCATCGCCCAGCGCGTTTCATCCTCCAGCGTAATGAGGAGCCTTTGGTCAAGAACAACCTGATATGTGAAGGAGTTCCACACCTCGCGAACCAGGTCATGGTCGGTCTTGGTGGCTGCGGACACGATCTTCTGCGCCTCGTCCGGATTATTCGCCACGAAACTTTCCGCCTTGATCGCAGCGCGGAGAAAGCGTTTGACCGTCTCCGGATTTTTTTGGACAAAATCCTGCTGTGCCGCAATGTTGAATGTCTCGGTATAGATTTCCCGGTCATAAATAATCGTTCCGCCAGCGCCGAGTTGTCGCTTGATCTGGGTCAGCGGGTAGTTCCAGGTACAAACCGCATCGACCTTCCCAGCCATGATGGCCTCCTGCATCGCCTCGGGTTTCAGGGCGACGGGCTCGATTTCCTGTCGTGTCAGGCCATTTGCCGTCAATATCGAATCGAGAAAGAAGTCGGAGGTAGTGCCTGGCGTGAATCCGATGCGCTTCCCTTTCAAATCGCCGGCGGCCGAGATCCCTGAGTCCTTTCTGGCGACAATCGCGTTGTTCATGTTGCTTGCTTCGATGTTGGCAATTACGAAAATTTTCTCGCCCTTGAGCACATTGAACATAACGGGCGTTTCGGCCACTGCCGCAAAGTCAGCCTTGTGGTCGAGAAGTGACTGCAGCGATGCTTTGCCGAAGGTGTGGATCAGCGATTGAACGTCAAGTCCTTCCGCCGCGAAATACCCCTTGGCCACTGCGACATGGATGAGGGTGCTTTGCGGCTGCACCGTATAGGCAACGGTGATTTTCTGCAGCGGTTCAGCGCCGCGTTGCCCGGCCTCCGGCGACGGTGACTTGTCGCAACCGAGAAGCGCGGCGATCAACAAAAAGGCGAGAAACGCTTTCCCCATGACGAGATCCTTGAAAGAGACTGGCGCGTCCCGCCAGATCATGCGGAAGCAGGGGGCAGGATCGCTTGTATTACTAATGATATAGATTAACCGGCGCACGGCGAAGGGCATGGCTTTCCGCCCCGCTCCTGAAATTACTTGAAGGAAAGCACCCACTTGGCCAGTGTTGCCGCTTCCGCCTCGGTCACATTGTTGGGCGGCATCGGCACATTGCCCCATTCCCCCTTGCTGCCAGCCTTGATCTTGCCGGCCAAAGACGCTTCGCTCCCCTTCTCGGCCGAGCGTTTGGCAACAATATCCTTATAGCTGGGGCCGACGATTTTTTTATCCGCCGAGTGACAGGTCAGGCAATTCTTGGCTTTCGCCAGTTCCTCTGAAGCCAGTGCGCCACCGGCAAGCAGGCTGGCAGCGGCAAAAATTGTGATTGTTTTTTTCATTGATTTTTCCAGGGAATAAACGGCCAGTTAGCCGAGTGACAATAAAACTTGAAACGATAAAAAGCGTTGAAAATGTGTTCAGGAAGCCATTTCGATCAGTAGCGTTTCAATCTCCAGTCGACCGACCGAATTGGCCATGGCAATCAGCATGAAACCTGGTTTAAGCAAAAATTCCTTATCCGGATTGAACTGCCAGCTGCCGTTCCGCTCACGCACAGCAAGCAACACGTAGTTGGCGCTGCGCAACCTCAGCGAGCCCAGCACCTTGGGAATAAAACCGGCCGGGATCTGAACTTCCTCAACGCGCAGGTTCTTTTCCGACTTGAGCATTTCGTCGAGGAAAGAGACCACATGCGGCCGAATCATCGCCGAGGCAATCCGCATGCCGCCGGTAAAGTCCGGGGAAACGATGGCATCGGCCCCCGCCTTGCGCATTTTCTCCATATTGCGCGTTTCCTGGCAACGAGCGACAACGCGTACCTCCGCTTTCAACTGGCGGGCGGTAATGACGATCATCAGATTGCGCGAATCGTCGCCGGTAACCGAAAACACGCCTTTGGCATCCTCCAGATCGGCGGCCAGCAACACATCGTCGTCGCTGGCATCGCCATGCAGGTAGAGAAAACCCGGATTTTTTTCCTTGTACTCCTCAAGGCGGGCGAGGTCTTCGTCAATCGCCACGAAGTGACGGTTGGTCGCCGCCAGTTCGTGCGCGATGTTGCGGCCGACCCGACCGAAACCGCAGATGATGTAATGCCCTTTGAGCTTCCTGATTGCTTTTTCCATGCGTTTTCTCCGCAGGGTTCCATTGAGGTCGGTTTCGAGCAGGGCCACGGTGACGACCGAAAAAAGGAGCGACAGATTGCCGGCCCCGAGAATACCGATAACGACGGTAAGAATCCGTGCCGGCTGGTTGCTCGACATGTCGATGATTTCACCGAAGCCGATTGTCGCCACGGTGATGAAGGTCATGTAGAAACAGTCGAACCAGGAATACTTCCCCTCGGTCAGCACCATGTAACCGACGGTGCCGAACAGATGGACGGCCACCAGCATGCCGACCGCGACGTAGACCAGCCGAACGATATACCCGGTCTGCGAGGGACTGATCACCGACACCGGAAGTCCGCCTAGTCTGCGAGAGGGATGGACTGCGTCATGAAGATGACCGCCTTGCCACCATCCATGTTGGCGTGCAGCGACTCGACGAGCGGCGGATTGATCGGCTGCTCGGCCTCCCACTTGATGATGAAATTGGCGCCGGAACCGCCGGAGGCATCGTTCAGCTCGACGAACAATTCGAGCGTACCCAGCGGCGGCAGCGCCAC
Source organism: uncultured Dechloromonas sp. (assembly GCA_964459735.1). Taxonomy (GTDB): domain Bacteria; phylum Pseudomonadota; class Gammaproteobacteria; order Burkholderiales; family Rhodocyclaceae; genus Azonexus. The sequence goes on from CAYWNX010000313.1 coordinate 2,843, forward strand.
CGGCGTCGGCACCCGCTCGCCCAGCTGCTTGCCATGAGTATCGAAGTAACGGGCCGAGAGGATGCGCAACGGCCGCTTGGAATCGGTATTGCGGATACTGACCAGCGCCGACAGCAGGACGGAAGAAGGATGGCCGCTCCGCCCGAGATTGCCGTACAGCATGTGCGAATAAATCGGCAGGTAAAGCGTCTGCGCCTTGACCAGCGGCCGTACTTCCTGGGCATTTGCTGCGGTCGACGCCATAAAAGTGGCAAAAAACAGGGCCCGGAGCAAGGCCCGGCCTATCCTCTGAAATCTCATTTTCTCCCCTTTTCTGTGTCGACCGAACGCACCAGGCGCTTTTGTCGAAGCCCTTCGATTCTGCCACAGCCGCTGCAAAATCTGCCAAAAATGCCCAGCCTGCCCAAGGCAACCGCATGAATGCCGAATGGATTAGCGGCAGGCAGCGTCTGCTTGCCGGCCGGGAGCGAGGGCGTCTAGCCATCATTGGCTGCAAGGAGGGCTTTCTTGAGGTTGGGTTGGGTTGGGTTGGGTTGCTTCTAATGAGCTTGGGTTTCCGCCTGGTTGG
>CAYWNX010000314.1:0-1536 GCA_964459735.1 uncultured Dechloromonas sp.
GAACCGCCGGCATTGGAGGCTGCGACAATCGCCGCCAGGAAGCCGATATGGACCTTGGCCTTGAACAGCTGGTGCGCCATCGCCCCGCCAATCAGCGCGGCGGCAATGTTGTCGAGGAAGCTGGAAATCACGAAAACCATGACCAGCAGTACGAAGCCGCCCTTCCAGTCATCCGGCAGGTATTTCGGCAGAATGACCGGCACATGGCTTTTCTCGAAATGGCGGGCGAGCAGCGCAAAGCCGGTGAGCAGGCAGAACAGGTTGCCCAGGGTCACCCACTCATGGCCCAGGTGACCAACGAAACCAGCCACCCCGACGCCGCTCTTGAAGCCGGTGAACAGAATCTTGTACAGGCTGATCGTCACCAGGCCGGTCAGCGCCACGTAGAGCGTCGCATTGTGAAAAAGCGCGACGCCGAGCAAGGTCAGTGCAAAGAGAATGAAATCCACCAGAATGCCGCCGACCGTCGGCAAATTGCCGGCCGCCAGCGCATTCAGGGGAAAAAAGACAAAACAAAGGGCGAGCCGGGGCAATGGTCGGTACATGCTGGACTTTCGGAAGGTTCAAAAACTAGTCGTCGGTGGCCATGTCCTTGCGCGGCACGGTCTCCGGGTCGGCAATGATGGCGCGGTAGATTTCGATGCGGTCGCCAGGCTTCAGCGCCGCGTCCAGTTTGACCAGACGGCCAAAGACACCCACCTTCTGCGCGGCGAGATCGATATGCGGAAATTGCTTGAGGATGCCCGAGCGATCAATCGCCTCGGTTACGGTCGACTCGTCGGGAACCTCGATATTCAGCCATATTTGCTGACCGGGTTCGGAATAGGCAACGCCGATTTGCATGTCTGTTCTCCGCTTAGGCGATCAATGGGGTAGCGCCAGCGGATTTTTCCGCCGCCTGTGCTGCCAGCCGGCTCTCCATGACCCGCTTGCCGGCGAGCAGGAAGCCGAGAATCGCAAAACCGCCCGGCGGCAGGATCATCAACAAGGCGCCGCCGTAACCCGGCAATTTCATTTCGAGAAAGGCGAAGGACGGCCCGAGCAGGTTGGAAGCCTGCGCGAACAGCGTGCCGGAACCGAGGAACTCGCGGATCAGGCCGATAAAGGTCAGCGCCCCGGTAAAACCCAGGCCCATGGCCAGGCCATCGACCGCCGAGGCAACAATGCCATTCTTGACGGCAAAGGCTTCAGCCCGCCCCAAGATCGCGCAGTTCACCACAATCAGCGCGATGAACAGGCCGAGCACCTTGTAGAGATCGTGCAGCCAGGCATTCATCGCCATATCGACGACCGTGACCAGCGTCGCAATCAGTACCACGAAGACCGGAATGCGGACCTGGGAACTGACCGTGTGGCGGATCAGCGAGACCAGCACGTTGGAAACGACCAGCACCGCCGTGGTTGCCAGCCCCATGCCGAGGCCATTGGTGCCGCTGGTCGTCACCGCCATGGTCGGGCAGAGCGCCAGCATCTGGGAGAAAACCACGTTGTTTTCCCACAGGCCGTCCTTCATCAACTTGCCGTAGTTGTCCCCCG
>CAYWNX010000314.1:1636-3395 GCA_964459735.1 uncultured Dechloromonas sp.
GTCCCCCGCGGGGACTTCTTTCAGGGCGTCGTTCATGACTTGTCTCCGAGAATTTCCTTGCGATGTTCGGCGTAGAAGTCCATGCCGCCCTTGACCGCCTTGACCACGGCGCGTGGCGTGACAGTGGCGCCGGCGAACTGGTCGAAAATGCCGCCGTCCTTCTTGACCGCCCACTTCTCGGGGGCCGGATCGCCCAGCGACTTGCCGTCGAAACTCCGGACCCACGGGTCCTTCTTCACTTCGATCTTGTCGCCCAGGCCCGGCGTCTCGCTGTGTTTCAGGACGCGCACGCCGAGCGTCCTGCCCGCGCTGTCCACCGCCATCAGCACCTGGATGTTGCCGGCGTAGCCGCGCTGGGCGACCTTGAACAGCGCCGCCTTGACCACGCCTTCCTTGCGGGCCCGGTAGATGGTCACGGTTTTGCCCTCTTTTTCGAGGTCGACCGTATCCTTCAGGAAATCGTTGTCGGCCATGCCCTGCGGCAGCACCTCCGACAGCGAGTCGCGCAAGTCCTTGGCTTCGGCAGCGGCAATCGCCTCGCCGGTGGCATTCGAGGCCCAGGCCAGCGCCCCGCTCGCCAGCAAGGCGAAGGTGCCAAGCAGGAGGGGCTGGTAGCCCATCTTTTCGCGGAAAGATTCAAAATTCATTTTCAGGCTCCCTTGCTTTCCGGAATATCGAGCGCCCTGCCCTTGCGGTCGCGGCCGAGAATTCGCGGCTTGGTGAAGCGGTCGATGACCGGCGTCAGCGCATTCATCAAGAGCACGGCAAAGGCCATCCCTTCGGGGTAGCCGCCGTAGCTCCGAATCACCCAAGTGAGCAGACCGATGCCCAGGCCGAAGACGATCTGCCCGCTGCCGGTGTTGGGCGAAGTGACGTAATCGGTGGCGATGAGAAAGGCGCCGAGCATCACCGCCCCGGACAGCAGGTGCGCCGAAACGCTCAGGTAGTGGGCTGGATCGACGGCATGACCGATAGCTGCAGGAATCGCTACCCCGGCCAGCACGGCGAGCGGGGTATGCCAGCTGATGATGCCGCTACCCAGCAGGTAAAGCCCGCCGCCGAGAATCAGCAGGGAGGCGGATTCGCCAAGGCTGCCGGAACGGGCGCCGATCCATGAGAGTGCCGGCGCATGATCGCCAACCAGCGAATGCAGTAAATCGATGCCGCGCGACATTTCAGTTTTCGAGAAACCAAGCAGCGAAGCGCTGGCCATCGCATCCGGCTGCGGCAGGCTGGTCAGGAAAATGCGCAGGCCGTCGATAAAGTCAGGCGCCGCCAGCGTGGTCAGCGGCAGTGGCGTCACCCATTGGGTCAGCGGTAACGGAAAGGAAACCAGCAGGGCAACGCGCGCCACCATCGCCGGGTTGAAGACGTTCTGGCCGACCCCGCCAAAGACCTGCTTGCCGATCACGATGGCGATAAAGCCGCCAAGCACCGCCACCCACCACGGCGCCCAGGGCGGCAAGGTCATCGCCAGCAGCCAGCCGGTGAGCAGCGCCGAGCCGTCGAACAAGGTCGCCCTGATGCGGTTGATGCCCATCATCTTCAGCGACAGGGCCTCGAAAGCGAGGCAGGAAAGAATGGTCAGCAGCCAGAGGAAAAACGAGGGCCAGCCGAACAGCCAGAAGCCGTACAGGGTGGCCGGGACCAGCGCCATCTGGACGCGGAGCATGGTGCCGGTGACCGAATTACCGCCGTGGGCGTGGGGGGAGGCGACCGGTTGGGCGCTCAGGGTGGCCGGGGTCATGCGGATTCTCCT
>CAYWNX010000315.1:0-3392 GCA_964459735.1 uncultured Dechloromonas sp.
TCCAGGGCGCGGAGGTAACCTTCCGGCGTGCCGTGGAAGACCAGATTGCCGGCCGTGGTCAGGACACCACCCCAGAGCGGTGCGTAGTTCTTGCTTTCCCAGACCATCTTGCCGGTGCTTGGGTCAAAGGCGCGCAGGGAGCCAATGTAGTCGTCGTTCAAAGCCTTGATGGTGAAGCCGGCGCCGAGGTAAGCCGCACCCTTCTTGTAGGAAACGGGCTCGTTCCAGATGTCCATCGACCATTCGTTAGCCGGCACGTAGAACAGGCCGGTTTGCGGGTTGTAAGCCATCTGTTGCTGGTTCTTGCCACCGAGGAAGGAAGGGGCGGAGAAGACAACTTTGCCCTTCTTGCCATCGGCTTCGGTAGCCGGGTTGCCCGGACGGCCTTCTTCGATGTAGTTCGGACGACCGGTTTCCAGATTGATGCTCTTGGCCCAGGTAATCTTGTTGACGAACGGGAAGGCATTCAGCAGCTTGCCGTTGGTGCGGTCGTTGACGAAGAAGAAGCCATTACGGTCAGCCTTGCCGCCAGCCTTGACCATCTTGCCGCTCTTGTCCTTGTAGTCGAAGGAGACGAACTCATTGACGCCGTCGAAGTCCCAGCCGTCATGCGGGGTGTTCTGGTAATGCCAGACGATCTTGCCGGTTTCCGGCTCGATTGCGACGGTGGACGACGAGAAGAGGTTGTCGCCAGGGCGCAGGTGGCTGTTCCACGGGGCCGGGTTGCCGGTACCGGCGAAGATCAGGTTGGTTTCCGGATCATAGGTAGCGCCGTTCCAGGTGGCAGCACCGCCGGTTTGCCAGAGGTCGCCGGACCAGGTGGCATTGGTCTTGCCGCTGGTGCCGGTTTCGGTCTTGTTGCCATCCTTGTCGAACACATAACCCATGTGGCCTTCGACGGTCGGGCGGGTCCAGACCATCTTGCCGGTCATGGCATCGCGAGCATCGATGCGGCCGACGATACCGAATTCGCCACCGGAAACGCCGGTGATGACCTTGCCTTTGACGATGATCGGGGCGGCGGTGTTGGAATAGCCGGCAGCGTAGTCGCCGAGTTTTTCCTTCCAGACGACCTTGCCGGTGTCCTTGTCGAGGGCGACCAGTTGAGCATCCAGCGTGCCGAAGATAACCAGGTTGCCGTACAGGGCGGCGCCGCGGTTGATCACGTCGCAGCACGGCATGATGCCGTCCGGCAGGCGGTGTTCGTATTTCCACAGCTTCTTGCCGGTCTTGACGTCAACGGCGAAGAGGCGGCTGTAGGAAGCGGTAACGTACATTTTGCCGTCGGCGATGACCGGCTGCGATTCCTGGCCGCGCTGCTTCTCGCCGCCGAAGGACATTGACCAGACCGGAACCAGATCCTTGACGGTGTTGGTGTTGATTGCGGTCAGCGGGCTGTAACGCTGGCCCTGGGTGCCGAGGCCGTAGGACAGAACGTCGCCGGTGGATTTGGCATCGTTGACGATGTCCGCATCGGTGACGTCTTTAGCCATCGCCGGGCTGCCGGCAACCGCGAAGGCTGTGGCAAGTGCGATGGTAAGAACATTCCGTTTGGGGAAAGTATTACGAATCATGGATTGTCTCCTGGGTTATCTATTGATTCCTGCCCTGAGATCAGCGTTGCACGCTGCCCCCAAAGCCGAATGAGATCTCCGGCGGGCGTTCTCCATTCCCTGATGCGCCCCCCGGCAGGAGAGCAATAGTGCAAAGGCTGTGCCAAGGCGTTTTCCACGGTGGCTAGCGAGCTTGCCGTACTTTTTTGATCTGTCCTAAATCCCTGTGCAGGGTAGGGGTGTCCCATCCGTGGATGGGGCTGAATGCGCCGTTAATCGGGAGTTTTTCCCGAATTTGCCGGGTCGGCAAGGCTTCCGGGCTGACGCCTGAATGAAGCCGCCGAACTCATTCCAGGCGTTGGGCTTTGCAGGGTAAGCCGTAGCCGGCTGGATGTTGCAAATGTCACCAAGTGCTCCAAAGTTGCACAGGCAGGGTGCTGCGGTCGACTCGGATTTTGGAGCAAATTCCCCCTGATCTGACGCTCCTTGGGGCAAAACGGGCTTCTTTCGCCTTTGGCACGCGGCTTGCGGAACATGCCATCAAATACGCCATCCGAAGGCGAAAGGAGATTAAATGAAGTACTTGCTGACAGTGGCTGCGATCGCGCTGGTGACATTGCTGTCGCCGGCTACGGCTGCGCCCTTGCAGGAAGTTGCCGACCCGCTTGATTCGGCGCGCTGGGCCGACATGCACAAAATGGTGCTGGATGGTGCGCCGGTGGTGTTCGACCAACGAGTGATCGTGACGGCACCGGCTACCGCCGAAAACCCGATGCAGGTGCCGGTCACCGTGGATGCAACGGCGCTGCCGGGGGTGCAGGAAGTTCTGGTCTTCGCCGACTTCAATCCAATCCTCCAGATCCTGCGTTTCTATCCCGAGGGTGCGCCAGCCTATCTTGGCTTTCGGGTCAAGTTGCAACAGTCGTCACCGGTCAGGGCAGCGGCGAAAACGGCCGATGGCGTCTGGCATGTCGGTGGCACGCTGGTAAATACCGTCGGTGGTGGCTGCACGGCACCTTCCGCGAATGCCGGCTCGAAGGAATGGCAACAGCGGCTGAACGAGGTTTCCGGGCGGCAGTGGTCGGAAGGACCGCAACTCGGTCGTGTCCGGATGCGCATCGTGCACCCGATGGATACCGGTCTGGTGGCCGGTACGCCGGCTTTTTACCTTGAGGAAATCAACTTTACCGATGCCGCCGGTAAGCGGCTGATGCGGCTGCAGACCTACGAGCCGGTCAGCGAAAACCCGGTCTTCACGCTGACGCGGGGCACCGGCACCGGGCCGCTCGACGCCAGCGGCCGGGATAACAACGGCAACGCCTTCAGCGTCAGGATTGCGCCATGAGGCGCCTGTTCTGCTTGCTGCCGGCGCTGCTCGCCGGCGCCCTGAACGCCGCCGAGTTCGACTATGCCCTGCAGGCGCGGCAGATAGCACCCGATGTTCACGTTTTTGTCGGCCGGACCGAGGATTTCACGCCGGCCAATGGCGGCAATATCGTCAATACCGGTTTTATCGCAGCGCCGGGTGGAACCATCGTCATTGATAGCGGTTCCTCACGGCGATATGGCGAGCAGATGCGGCGGGTGATTGCCGGTATCACGCCAAAGCCGCTGGCGCTGGTCATCAACACGCACCATCACCCGGACCATTTTCTAGGCAATCAGGCCTTTGCCGATACGCCCATCGCCGCCCTGGCCGCGACTCGGCAGGGCATTGGTGCTGAGGGCAACGTTTTTGCCGAAAATCTCTATGGTCTTACCGGTGACTGGATGAAGGGCACCGAGGTGTTTGCGCCGACGCAAACACTGGCCGCCGGTACGCTGGAAGTTGCCGGTCGC
>CAYWNX010000316.1:0-3381 GCA_964459735.1 uncultured Dechloromonas sp.
TGACGCTGAAGGCGATATGCAGCGGGTCTGTACCGATGGCGCTGATCACCACGGCGAGCGCGATCGACCAGGCATAGCTGCGGAAAACCAGGCGGTCAGCGGCCAGTACGGGTACCGCACCGGCAATCATGCCGGCCATGACGAATGCCGTGAAGAGCTGGAGGATGGTGTCACCGGTGCCGATCAGCAGTAGCGCGCCACCCGCCCAGATCAAGCCGCTGGCCGCCGCGCCAAAGCGGGCTCGCTGGCGCCAGAAGGCGGTTGCGGCCTGACGTTCAGGTTCGGATTGTCCGTAAAAATGAGCCGCCATTGCCATCCGCAGGCCGGCCATGCTGACAGCCAACAGCCACCAGATCGCCAGGCTGTTCCGGGCGACCAGTGGCTGGGCAATCCAGACGAGAAAACTCGCATTGACGATGGAGACGATCTGCCCGAGCCGCGCATTGAGGTAGAGCAGTTCGACCTGCCGGCCGAGGATGAAAGGAGTGTCTGGTTGACTCAATGCAGTTTCTGGCTGGCCGTCCGTTCGAACAGCGCCGCTACTTCCGCCGGGCTGAAGCGGTAGTCCCGATTGCAGATATCGTCGCGGATCAGGATTTCCCCATGTTCGGCTAGGATGGTTTCAGCATCGGCCCGGCCCAGGCTGCGAATCATGTCGCTGACTTTCTCGCGGTCCTCCGGGCAGTGGTAAACCACAGTTTTCGGCTCGTAAAGGCGCAGGCCGTCGCTTGCCATTTCATCATGGAACAGACGGGTGAGCAGTGTGGCAGCATCAAGTTCCAGCAGTTCGGCCGGCTTGACCGTGCTCGCCAGGTGGCTGATGCGGTTCCAGCCATCCGGGTCACGCAGATCGGCCTCCGGCATTTTTTGCAGGAAAAGGCAAACAGCCGCTTGCCGGTTGGCCGTTGTGAACAGGCGCGACGCCTGCTGCTCGGATTGTTCCAGGTAATGCTCGAAAATGGCGGCGATGCTGTCGCCGACCATCGGCACAAAGCTTTGGTAAGGCTGGCGGGCCTCCGGCATGTCGAGGCTCATCATCAACTGACCGCCCTGCTGCGCGCCGAGCAAGTCGGGCACCGGCGCGGGCAGGACCACCGGATTGCTGCGCGCCATGCCGCGCATTTGCAGTTGCTCGTTGCAATCCATCACCAGCAGCTGGATCGGCCCGTTGCCGCGCAATTGCAGGGTCAGGCGACCCGGCTGCTTGAGTTGGCCGGCAATCAGCGCGGTCACCGCAGCCGTTTCGCCGAGCAGCTGGGCGACGGTCGGCTGATAGTCGCGGTCGACCTGCATTTGTTGCCAAACATCGCCCAAATGAACCAGGGCGCCGCGAATGTTGAGATGTTCAAACAGGAAGCGATGAATCGTGCTTTCGCTCATTTAAGTTGTTCCGCGTAATTTTCCGGGGTGAAACCGACCAGTAGCTGGCTGCCGGTATCCAGTACCGGGCGTTTGATCATGCTCGGGTACTGCGCCATCAGCTTGAGCGCCTTGGCTTCATCGACGTCGGTGCGTTCCTCGTCGGTCAGTTTTTTCCACATCAGGCCGCGCTTGTTGAACAATTTCTCCCAGCCGGCGCGCTGGTTCCAGTCGGCGAGATGCGCCTCGGCAACGCCGGCTTTCTTGTAATCCGTGAATTCGTAATCGACACCGTTTGTAGTCAGCCAGTCAAAGGCCTTTTTCACGGTGTCGCAGTTCTTGATGCCGAAAATTTTGATCATTGCTGCCGCTGTTCATGCAAAAAATGAATGATAGCAGCCTCTGCAGTTTCAGCCGAAGCACGGGCCTTATCCGCCACTCAGGGCTTGGACGATTACCACTTCATCGCCGGGTTGTATCGTCTGCGATAACGCATTCGCGGACACGCCATTGACGAAGACACGAATGTGGCGGCGTACCTGCTGTTGCTCGTCAATCATGCGAAAGCGAATGCCGGGATACTGCCGATCCAGATCTGCCAGCACCTCATCGAGCGTCGATCCGCTGGCTTCCGCCTGGCTACCTTGGGTGTACGAGCGCAAGGCACTCGGGATCAGCACTTTCATAACACTGCACCGTTATAGAACGGCCGCTTCCACGGCGTAGATTTCCGGCAGATGCCGGGCAATGCATTCCCAATTTCGGCCCTCGTCGCGGCTCATCCACAGCTCGCCGCTCGTTGTACCAAAGTACAGACCCAGCGGATCATGGCTATCGCAGCACATCGCCTGTCTCTTGACCGTCCACCACGCTTGTTCTTTCGGCATGCCTGCATCTTGACGCTGCCAGGTTTCGCCGCCGTCATACGTAGCGTAGCCCGCCGGCTTTCCTTCCGGGCTGGTGCGCGGCCAGACCTCGGTGCCATCCATCGGGAAGACCCAGGCCGTCTTGTCATCGCGCGGGTGCACCGTCATCGTAAAGCCAACGTCGCCGACTTCCTCAGGCATGTTTCTGCCAATGCGCACCCAGGACTCCGATGGTCGGTCGATGCGATAAATACCGCAGTGATTTTGCTGGTAGATGCGATCGGGATTGCTTGGGCACATGCGCAGACAATGCGGGTCATGGAAAGTGGGTTTCGAGGCATCGAAGTCGTAGCCCTCCACCACCTCCATGCCCGTGATGAGCACCCGCCATGTCTCGCCATGATCAAGCGACTCATGCACGCCGCCGCCCGACATTCCGACGTACAGATGATTCGGATCACGTGGATCGACGATGATTGAATGCAGCTTGGGGCCGTCGGGCGTGCCGTCCTTCTCACTCCCCATCCATTCGCGATATTGCGGGTCTTCATTGATGCTTGAAAATGCCGACCAGGTCACGCCGCCATCCGTCGAACGGAACAAGCCTTGCGGGGAGGTGCCCGCGTACCAGACATTGGGTTCATTGCGGTGCGCGGGGGTCAGCCAAAAAGTGTGATCCACCGCACGGCCTGTTTCGCCCTCGGGCGCTTTGGCAAACGCGGGTGGTTGCGCAGCTTCCTGCCAGGTACGGCCCCAGTCGGTGGAGCGAAAAATGGTCGGCCCCAGATGGCCAGTTTTGGCTGCAGCCAGCAAGGTGGTTTGGTCGCGCGGATCGAGCACCAGATGGCTAATGACGTGGCCGAGAAAATGCGGGCCATCGACCTCCCAAGTGGTTCGCATCGCATCAGCGCGAAATATCCAGGCGCCTTTGCGGGTAGAAACCAACAACGCAATCGTAGTCATTGCTTTCTCCTTTTGGTCAGAATCATAAATCCAGTTTATGAAAAGCTTTGTTGCCAAAATTCGATTCCGGGCATGACGTTGGAGCCCACGTTGAAGGCTTAGTTCACTGTGGGCAAGAGCGGGTTTTAGATTGATCCGGGTGCCAAGCCGCCGTCTTTCCGCACACCGAAAAAAGTCCTTCGGTGTGCGGGCG
>CAYWNX010000317.1:0-3318 GCA_964459735.1 uncultured Dechloromonas sp.
CTGCTCGATGACTTGGGCGCCCACCGACTTCTTGGCAATCCACTTCGACATCGCCAGCGAGATCAGCGAGCCGCCGAAGCCGAAGAGCGCGGCAAACATGAGCAGCGCGCCCATGTTCAGGCCGTTCGCCCCCATGATCCGGTCGATGCCCAGGATCCGCGCGGTGACGCTCAACACCAGCAGGATCGCCAGGTTGGTGACCACAAACAGGAAAATCCGCTTCATGAACCTTCGCTCCTTGGCAAAAGCATGTCAAAACCGGGAATTAGAGCCCCCGCCCGGGCAGGAGTTCCGCATGCGCGCGGCATTCTACAGGGCTTCCAGCTGCGCCTGCAGCGCCAGCCAGCGCTCCTCGACCTCCTGCAGGCGCTGGTTCACCTGGGACTGCTCCAGCAGGGAGGCTTTGAGCCGCTCGCGGCTTTCGGCGGCGTAGAGATCGGGGCTCGCCAGCAGGGTTTCAAGGCGCTGCTTCTCTCGCCCCAGCCGCTCCATCTCCCCTTCCACCTCCCGCAACTGCCGCTCCAGCGGCCTGCGCTGCGCGGACAGGCGCTGGCGGGCCTCGGCGTCGGCGCGCCGCTGCTCCCGGCGCGATGCCCCCGGCGCATCGGGCGCGGCCTGCTGCTGGCGCCGCCGCTGGGCGAGCCAGTCGCGGTAGTCGTCCAGGTCGCCGTCGAAGTCATCCAGGCGATGATCCGCCACCAGCATCAGCCGGTCGGTGGTGGCCCGCAGCAGGTGGCGATCGTGCGAGACGAGCACCATCGCGCCCTCGTAATCCTGCAGCGCCAGAGTCAGCGCCTCGCGCATGTCGAGGTCGAGGTGGTTGGTCGGCTCGTCCAGCAGCAGCAGGTTGGGCCGTTCCCAGATCAGCAGGGCGAGCGTCAGGCGCGCCTTCTCCCCGCCAGAGAAGCGGCCGACCGGGGCGCTCACGACGTCCCCGCGGAAATCGAAGCCGCCCAGGAAATCGCGCAGGTCCTGCTCGCGGGCGAGCGTGCCGCCGGCGCGGCTTACCAGTTCGCGATCGACCCGCAGCAGGTGCTGCAGCGGGCTCTCGTCCTCCCGCAGCTGCTCGAGCTGATGCTGGGCGAAGTAACCGATCGTGAGCCCCTTGCCCTCCGCGCGCGTGCCCGCCCGCAGCGCCAGCTCGCCGGCCAGCGCCTTCACCAGCGTGGACTTGCCCGCGCCGTTGGCGCCTAGCAGGCCGATTCGTGCGCCCGCGGTCACCAGCAGGTTGGCGCCCGCCAGGATCGGCGGCCCCTCGCCGTAGCCCAGTGCGACGCCCTCGAGGCTGAGCAGCAGGCTGGAGGCCGGGCGCGGCTCGCGGAACGAGAAGGTGAACGGCGTGGCAGCGTGCACGGCGGCCACTACTTCCATCCGGTCGAGCATCTTGAGGCGGCTCTGGGCCTGGCGCGCCTTGGTCGCCTGGGCGCGGAAGCGCTCGACGAAGCTGCGCAGGTGCGCGATCTCGCGCTGCTGCTTCTCGTACGCCGCCTGCTGGTTGGCGAGCTGGGCCGCGCGCTGGCGCTCGAAGTCCGAGTAGGTGCCCTTGTACAGCTTCAGCCCGCGGTTCTCGAAGTGGCAGATCGCATCCACCGTCGCGTCGAGGAACTCGCGGTCGTGCGATATCACCAGCACCATGCCCGTGTAGCGGCGCAGCCAGTCCTCGAGCCAGAACACCGCATCGAGGTCCAGGTGGTTGGTGGGCTCGTCCAGCAGCAGCACGTCGGAAGGGCACAGCAGCGCCTGCGCCAGGTTGAGCCGCATGCGCCAGCCGCCCGAGAAGGTCGCCACCGCCCGCTCGAGATCGGCTTCGGCGAACCCCAGGCCGTTGAGGATCTGCGCGGCCCGGGCGCGCGCGCTGTAGCCGTCGTGCTGCTCGTACTCCGCGTGCAGGCGCGCGAGCGCGGTCCCGTCGTGCGCGGTCTCGGCCAGCGCGAGATCCCGCTCGATGCGGCGCAGGTCCTCGTCGCCGTCCAGGCAGTAGTCGATGGCTGTGCGCGGCGAGGCCGGCGTCTCCTGCGCCACGTGCGCCATGCGCAGGCCGGGCTGAATCTCCACGTCGCCGGCTTCGGGCGGCAGCTCGCCGCGGATGAGCGCGAGCAAGCTGCTCTTGCCGGTGCCGTTCGCACCGGTGATGCCGGCCTTCTGGCGTGGGACCAGCGTGAGATCGGCGCCGTCGAGCAGGCGCTTGTCGCCGCGCTGGAGGACGACGTTGCGGAGGGTGATCATCTTCTAGAGCGCAACCGCGGAGGCGCGGAGGCGCAGAGGAACGCGGAGAACGGCAATCGGGGCGGGCGCGCGCGGCAGGCTCAGGCGCATGTCGACCGGGTGGACGGAGCGGGCGCCAAGTATACGAGGGAAAGCTCCACTACGGCTGACGGGCAACCGCGGCCCTCCGGCGTGGTCTAATTGCGCCATGCAATCCGCTCCCGACATCTTCTCGCACCGCAAGTACTGGGCAGTCCGCTTCGGCACGGCTCCGTTCCTGCCGATGTCGCGCGCCGAGATGGAGCAGCTTGGCTGGGACAGCTGCGACATCATCCTGGTGACCGGGGATGCCTACGTCGATCACCCCAGCTTCGGCATGGCCATTGTCGGCCGCCTGCTGGAAGCGCAGGGGTTCAGGGTGGGCATCATCGCGCAGCCGGACTGGAGCTCGACCCGGGACTTCAAGCAGCTCGGGGCGCCCAACCTGTTCTTCGGCGTCACCGCGGGGAACATGGACTCGATGGTCAACCGCTACACCTCGGACAAGCGCATCCGGTCCGACGACGCCTACACGCCCGGTGGCGAAGCAGGCAAGCGGCCGGACCGCTCGGTCATCGTCTACTCCCAGCGGGTGCGCGAAGCCTTCAGGGAGGTGCCGATCGTCATCGGCGGCATCGAGGCGAGCCTGCGCCGGATCGCGCACTTCGACTACTGGTCCGAGAAGGTCCGCCGTTCCATCCTGCTGGATGCGCGTGCCGACCTGCTGGTGTACGGCAATGCCGAGCGGGCGATCGTCGAGATCGCGCATCGACTGGCCCGGCGCGAGGACGTGCACGACATCACCGACCTGCGCGGCACCGCGTTCGTGCGCAAGTCGCTGCCGGAGGGCTGGATCGAGATCGACTCCACGCACCTCGACGAGCCGGGCCCGCTGGCGCCGCCAGTCGATCCGTATGCAATGGAGCCCGCCATGTCGGCGGCCGCTGCTGCGACGACTCCGGGGACCGGCGTGCAGGTGGTGAAGCTGGTGCGCAAGGTGCCCAATGCGATGCGCGAACGCAGCGTGATCCGCATGCCGTCGTACGAGACGGTGCGCGACGATGCGATCCTGTA
>CAYWNX010000318.1:0-3301 GCA_964459735.1 uncultured Dechloromonas sp.
GTTGCAGCATCCCAGCGCGCGACACGTCCGTGCATTGACGGACATATTCCTGGCCGAAGCAGAGCGCTTCGGCCAGGGCGATATCAAGGCCGCAGAACTCAATTACCGTGAAGCGCTAGTGCTTTTTCGCCTTGATAATGACCAATGGAACATTGCTTGGGTTCTCTACCACCTCGCCGACATGTTCAGCGAGAATGGGGACTACGCTGCGGCACTACCGCTGTGCCAAGAGTCTCTGGCTCTGGGAAGATCGGGCTGCGATAACGAGGTCGTGGCACTCAGTCACCGTGTTCTCGGTGACTCCGCTTTGGCCAGTGGCGATGCTTCCGGGGCACTACGCAACTACTGGCATGCACTTGAGCATGCCTATCGCTTCCAGGTAGAGCCACGCGATCCAGACGATTACACCATCCAGTTCTATGCAGATATGACGAGCACGGTAGCAACGCGCCTACTGACCCGTAGAGCCAATGAGCCCGAATTGGCACAGAAGATCGCATCAGGATTGCGGCGTTCTTGGATTGATTGTGGCGTCCAATTGGCTATGCCGACCAATGAGGAGGCACTACTTGCCGGTACCGAGGTCGAAGCATTGGTGATGCAGTTGTTCCCTGTGTCACTCCAAAGCGAACGCCGCAAGATCGAAGGTGCCGTCTACGCTAAAACCGTCCGCGAACATCTGTTGCAACTGAATCGATTAAAACGGGAACGAGAACAACGGCAATGACCTAACCGGTCAATTGGCGCAAAGCAGCAATCAACGACAGGCAGCGAATGGTGAGGATAAAACTGTGCCTCCTTGAATGTAAAGCTGCTATACAGCAGCCTTTGGCCGATCAAGCCAAAACAAGGACGTGATGGTCTTCGCATCGGTTATCAATCCAGTCCAAACCGCCTCTTTTGCAGCCGCCGGCGAAAGCTCGATAACATCCAAAAACTCGTTATGGTCGAGTTGCTTATTGCCCGTCAAACTCAAACCACGGGCAACGAATATCTCTATCCGTTCATCAGAGTAGCCGATACATGGATGCATCTGCCCAAGATGCTCCCATTCAACGGCAACATAACCCGTCTCCTCCAGCAACTCGCGGCGTGCAGTTTCGATAGCAGTCTCGCCAGGGTCAATTTTGCCGGCGGGCAACTCAATAAAGACGCGGCGTAGCGGATAACGGAATTGCCGCTCAAATAGCAAATTACCGTTATCGAGAAAGGCAAGAATCACAACTGCGCCAGGATGAACAATGTATTCCCGGATTGAATCCATGCCATTCGGTAGCAACACACTGTCTTTACGGACTTCAAGCAAAGCACCTTTGAATACGGTTTGCCTGGAAATTTCCGTCTCAATCAAGTGGGTATCCTGCACGATTTAAATCTCCAGAAAACAAAACGCCCCGACTAGCGGGGCGTTCAAAATCAAAAACAGACAGCGATCAGAGCGAGCGCAAGAGTGCGTAAGCGCAGAGAGACATAATAAATTGCGGGAAAATTCCCAGTAGCGCCACTACCAGACCATTTGCCGAGATCAGGAGACGCATATCTGCACCGGCAACAAGCGGAGAATCATCTACGGGCGCATCGAAATACATCAGTTTGACGACGCGGAGATAGTAATAAGCACCAATCAGCGAGAACAAAACCGCGACAAGCGCCAGCCACATATACCCTGCTGCGACGACTGCCTGGAGTACCGAGAATTTGGCGAAGAAGCCGACAAAGAACGGGATACCTGCCATCGAGAACATAAACATCAACATGATGCCGGCAAACCAGGGACTCCGTTTGTTTAAGCCCTTGAAATCATCCAGCTTGTCCGCTTCAAAACCAGCACGCGACATCAACAAAATCATGCCGAAAGAACCAAGGCTCATCAGTACATAGGCAATAACGTAGAACATTGCTGAACTGTAAGCGTTCAAAGCATAACGTGCGTCACCGCTGACAACGCCGGTTGTAATACCAAGCAGCATGAAGCCCATGTGGGAGATCGCCGAGTAGGCGAGCATTCGCTTCAGGTTAGTCTGTGCGATTGCTGCCAGATTACCAATTGCCATCGACAATACGGCGAGAATGATGAACATCACCTGCCAGTCCTGAGCCATGGTGATCAGCCCATTAACCAGCAAACGCATGACGATCGCAAAAGCCGCCAGCTTTGGTGCGGTACTGATAAGCAGGGTCACAGAAGTGGGGGCGCCATGATAGACGTCAGGAATCCACATGTGAAACGGCACCACACCCAACTTGAAAGCCAGGCCGGCAACAAGGAAGACTAGTCCAAAGACCATCAAATTTTTGTTGGCACCACCACCGTAAAGACGTTCCGCAACACCGGTAATTTCCAGCGTACCAGTTGCGCCGTAGATCATCGACATGCCATAAAGCAGCAAGCCAGAAGCCAACGCACCCAGAACAAAGTACTTCATGGCAGCTTCGGTGGAGACAACCGAATCACGATTCATCGCCACCATCGCGTAGAGCGACAGGGAAAGAAGCTCCAGGCCCATGTAGATGGTGAGGAAATGATTGGCCGAAATCATGACCATCATGCCTAAGGTCGCAAACAACGTAAGTACGTAGTATTCGCCCTTGTTCATCGCCTCGCGGTCCATGATGTAGGCACGCGAATAAAACAGTACGATTACCACGGTCATGTAGAGAAACAGCTTCAGCAAATCCGACATCAGATCGTCAACAAACATGTTACTGAAGGTGTAGACGATTTCACCGGTACTGGTAGAGAACTGTATTGCGGCAGCCCCTATGAGCGTTAGTTGAGTCAGAACGAAGGTAACCGTACGGCGGTTATCCTTAACGAACAGATCAATCAGAAGAATAGTCAGGGCCATGGCCGCCAGAAAAAGCTCTGGTGCAGCGGGCAGGAGATCGGGGACAACGAAATTGTCGAACATGTCGGCTACCGTTTATTGAATCTTGCTGATGGCAACGTGACGCAGCAGGTCGTTGACCGAGGCGTGCATGACTTCAGTGAAAGGCTGTGGGTACAACCCCATCCAAAGGGTACAGATGGCCAGGACGCCAAGAATGGCAAACTCGCGCTTGTTGATGTCCGAAAGCTCGGCAACGTGATGATTGGCAACGTCACCAAAGATCACCCGCTTGTACATCCAGAGGGTGTAGGCAGCGCCGATCACCATTGAACTAGCGGCAGCGAAGGCAACCCAGAAATTGAACTTTACAGCACCCAGTATGACCATGAACTCACCCACGAATCCCGAGGTTGCCGGCAACCCCGCATTGGCCATGGAGAAAAGCATGAACAGTGCAGCAAACTTGGGCA
>CAYWNX010000319.1:0-3273 GCA_964459735.1 uncultured Dechloromonas sp.
GGTTTGCACCACACATCTGCCTCTACGACGGGTCGTCGAGTATATCGCGGCTCGACGGTCTGTCAATTCCAAATTAAGAGCCGATCAACGCGAATCTTGCCGACCGGCGGGACCATTCTAGGCCACGATCTCCCTGCCGGCAGCCATGATGTCCGGCGCTCCCACCAATTCGTAAGTGCTTTCTTCCGAGCACATTACGAACGGTTTCTCGGCGAAGCGCGTCAAGGAACCAAATCCATCCGTCGCGGCAACGCTCGGTTCCATCGCCGCAAATTTCACAGCAATCGACGTGACGATCGCGGCTTCGCCCGATGTAATCACACGTTTCGGTAAGGTCTCGAGAATTGACCCATGTCGTCGGTGATCAACACCCAGCCTTCGCGCGACACAACCTCCGTCCTCGCGGGGACCCTGCTGGGCGGCGTGGCCGCGATTTTTGCGATAACTTTGGTCGCATATACGCCCGCTTTCCGCGCCGGCTTTGTCTGGGACGATGAGTCGTACGTCGAGGACTGCCTGCCCCTGCGTCAGCCCGACGGCCTCAAGAAGATCTGGTTCACGACGACGAGCACGCCGCAGTATTACCCGATGGTATTCACGTCGTTCTGGCTGGAATACCGACTCTGGGGTCTGCACCCGGCCGGCTACCACGTCGTAAACATCTGCCTGCACGCTGCCGGCGCCTGTCTTCTCTGGCGCGTGCTTCGATCTCTCGCCGTACCCGGAGCATTGCTCGGAGCGCTGCTCTTCGCCGTGCATCCGGTTCAGGTCGAGTCGGTCGCGTGGATCACCGAACGAAAAAACGTCCTGTCAGGTCTGTTCTTTTTCGCGTCGTTGCTCGCGTATCTGCGGTTTGCATTCTCGGATACCCCGAAACCCGCTGGCTGGGGCTGCTATGCGCTTTCGCTGCTGTTGTTCGCAGCGGCGCTGCTCAGCAAGTCCATTACTTGCTCGCTCCCGGTCGTAATCCTCATTCTGCTCTGGTGGAAGCGCGATCGACTCCGTGCCGGAGATGTGATTCCGCTGGTGCCGATGATCGTTCTGGGCGCCTGTATGGCTGCGACCACGGTCTGGGTCGAACATCACCACGTCGGAACGAAGAACATGCAGTTGGGGCTCTCACCCGGCGACCGGGTCCTCCTCGCCGGACAGGTGATCTGGTTCTATCTTGGAAAGCTGCTCGTTCCGGTATCCCTGACTTTCAGCTATGCGAAATGGACTGTCTCATCCGGAAAGTTCTGGCAGTGGCTCGCGCCGCTCGGCCTGGTCGTGGTGTTTGTCCTGCTCTGGTCCGCGCGAAGTCGCATCGGGAAGGCGCCGCTCGCGGCCGCCGCGCTCTACGTCGTCGTGCTGGGCCCCGCCCTGGGGTTCGTCGACATCTATCCTTTTCGATTCTCCTGGGTTGCCGATCACTTCCAGTATCTCGCGGCCGCGGTGCCGCTCGCGGCACTCTCTGCGATCGTCGCACGAGTCGTTGCGGGCACGCCGGGCGCCCGTTGGGCGGCAATCCCGCTGCTCGCGCTGCTTGCATTTCTTACACGCCGGCAAACTCTGCTCTATGCCGATCGCATCACCCTCTGGCAAAGCGTCGCCGAGCGGAATCCGTCGTCTGTCATCGCCCAGACAAATCTGGCGGCCGAATTGCTGAAGCTGGACCGGCCGGACGACGCACGGCTGCATACGGCCCGCGCACTTGCGCTGGATCCGCGTGACGACACGGCTGTTTCACAGACCGCGATGGACTTGCTGCGCCGCGGCCAGAACGAACAGGCGGTCGCGACTTGCAATGATGCGATTGCACTCGGCGTCGACGGCTACGCGATTCGCTACCCGCTCGGTCTGGCCCGCATGCAGATGGGACAATGGCTCGAAGCACGCGGCGAACTCAAACTCGCCCTGTCGGCGAGACCTGACTTCGCCCTGGGACACTTAATGCTCGCGGAAACACTGACCCGGCTCAGCGATCGCGCGGCGGCTGCCAGCGAATATCGCGAAGTCTTGCGCATCGAACCGCAACATATGCAGGCTCGCGCTCGTTTGATCGAACTACTGGTCACGAGCGGCGCCATCGCCGAGGCGCTTCCGATGCTCGAAGAACTAGTGCAACAGCAACCCGACGACATTCGATATGCGTACAATCTCGTCCTGGCCTACCAGACATTGGGCCGGTCGACCGACGCGGAGCAGCTCGCACGCCGTCTGGTCGCCGCCGAGCCTCGGCTGGGCAAGGCTCACCATCTGCTGGGAACGCTGTTAATGGAGAGTCACCGCTCCGACGAAGGCATGTCCGAACTCACGCGCGCCGCCGAGCTTGACCCGAGCAATGCCGACATCCGCGTCGATCTTGCGCTAGCCCTGTCCGCCGCCGGCCGTCGCGCCGAAGCCGTACGCCGCTGCCAAGAGGCGCTTCAGATTTCACCCGGGCATAAGGAGGCGCAGGGCCTTCTGTCCCAACTGAGTCGGCAACTGCCGACGACTGCGACCGCGCCAGCGCCGTGATCGTCACCCTGTATTCGAGCCGCTCGAATCGCCATGCAAAATCGCAAGTCCGATCGAGATGTGAATCGACTTCCGCCGACGCATGCGGGCGACGCTCGCGGCTTTGCAATCGGATGTCTTGCGATCATCGCACTCACACTGCTCGCTTATGTACCGGCCATCCGCGCCGGCTACATCTGGGACGACGACTTCTATCTCACCAACAATCGCGTCATCCGCGCACCAGACGGGCTACTCCGCTCGTGGATCGAGCCCACGGCCAATCCGCAGTATTACCCGCTCGTCTTCACATCGTTCTGGATCGAGCACCGGCTCTGGGGTTTGCAGCCGGCCGGTTACCACGCTGTGAACGTCTTATTGCACGTCGCCGGCGCCTGCTTGCTTTGGAGCATTCTTCGACGTCTGAATGTGCCCGGCGCGTGGCTCGGCGCACTGCTCTTCGCCGTTCATCCCGTGCAAGTCGAATCCGTCGCCTGGGTCACCGAGCGCAAGAACGTGCTCTCGGGCGTCTTCTTCCTCGCGGCGCTCTTGTCCTATCTGCAATTCGCGCTGCCCGATTCTCCGACGCAGCGTCGCTGGGGATGCTACGCGCTCTCACTTCTGTTATTCCTCGCTGCCCTATTCAGCAAATCCGTCACCTGCTCGCTTCCGGCCGTACTCCTTATTCTGCTATGGTGGAAACGCGACCGCCTCCGATTCGCCGACCTCTTTCCGCTGCTTCCGATGTTTGCGATCGGCGTCGCGATGGCCGCCGTGACAGTCTGGGTCGAACAT
>CAYWNX010000320.1:0-3223 GCA_964459735.1 uncultured Dechloromonas sp.
CACGCAGCAATATTGTTTCCAAGGGCATCTCGGCCGGTCACGGTCATAACGCCTACCGCGGTCTGGTAAAAATGGCCAAGAGTGCTGTCGATGCCCGCAATTACAGCCAGTGCGACTCGCTGCTGCTGGGTGACAAGTGTGCCGCCCACACCTTCCCCTACATTGAGGTGAAGCAGCCATCAGCGCGAGTCGAGCACGAGGCCAGCACCTCGCGGATCGGCGAGGATCAGCTGTTCTATTGCCAGAGCCGCGGCTTGTCGGCGGAGGACGCGGTATCGATGATCGTCAACGGTTTCTGCAAGGAAGTATTTCAGAAACTGCCGATGGAGTTTGCCGTCGAGGCGCAAAAGCTGCTCGGGGTCAGTCTCGAAGGCAGTATCGGCTAAAGGCGCCAAGCATCATGCTCGACATCCGCAATCTGCACGTCAGCGTCGATGGCCAGCCCATCCTCAAGGGGCTAGACCTCAGCGTCAAGGCCGGCGAAGTGCATGCCATCATGGGCCCCAACGGCTCGGGCAAGAGCACCCTGGCCCATGTATTGGCCGGCCGTGAAGGCTATGAGGTGACTGCTGGCGAAGTCTTGTACCAGGGCAGCAATTTGCTCGAGATGGCGGCGGAGGACCGGGCGCGGCAGGGAATTTTTCTCGCCTTCCAGTATCCCGTGGAAATTCCCGGGGTAGCCAATGTCTATTTCCTCAAGGCTGCCCTCAATGCCCTGCGTCGCCATCGCGGCCAGCCCGAACTCGACGCCATCGATTTCCTCGCCCTGATCCGGGCCAAGTTGAAACTGATGGGCATGGACGAGAGCCTGCTTTACCGGCCGGTCAATGAAGGCTTTTCCGGCGGCGAGAAGAAACGCAACGAAATCCTGCAAATGGCGTTATTGGAGCCGACGCTCGCCCTCCTCGATGAAAGCGATTCCGGCCTCGACATTGACGCCCTGAAAGTCGTGGCTGCCGGCATCAACGGGCTGCGCAGCCCGCAGCGTGCCACCATTCTGGTCACCCATTACCAGCGTCTGCTCGACTATGTGGTGCCGGACCGGGTTCATGTCCTGGCCGAAGGGCGTATTGCCCGTTCCGGTGGCCGGGAACTGGCCATCGAACTGGAACGCACCGGCTATGCCAAACCGGCGGTGGCATAGCCATGAGTACGCGCGAACCGGGTTCCGCCGACGATTACCTGGGGGCGTTCAGGCGCGTTTCCGGCGTCTTGCCTGGCCAACAACTGGACTGGTTGCGCCAGGCACGGGCCGAGGCGATCGGGCGTTTTGTCCAACAGGGCTTTCCGACACAACGTGAGGAGGACTGGAAATACACCAATGTAGCCGGCATCGAAAAAGGGCGTTTCAATGTGCTGCCTGCCCTCTGCCCCGAATTGCTGGCCGCCCAGATCAACACCCATGCCCTGCCCGACAGTCATTTGCTGGTCTTCGTCAACGGCCGTCTGGAACCTGAACTGTGTCGCCTTGGCCGACTGCCGCATGGCGTATTGCTGAGCAGCCTCGCCTACCGCCTCGACCAGAATGAACCGGGTCTGGAAGAGGCACTAGTCGTCTTCCACCCGTCTTCAGCCTTTACCGACCTGAACTTGGCCTTCATGGCCGATGGTGCCTATGTCCATCTGCCGCCAGGGGCCATAGTCAAAGCACCGATCCAGCTCCTTTTCATCGCCACGGAAGTCGGCCTGGCGATCCAGCCGCGCAATCTGGTATTGGCCGAAGCGGGTAGTTCGGCCAGCATTGTCGAACACCATGTGGCACTGAGAGAGAGCAGTTACTTCACCAATGTGGTGAGCGAAATCATGCTTGGCCAAGGAGCCACGATCGAACATCACAAGCTGCAGCAGGAGAGCCTCACGGCTTTTCATATTGCTACGGTCAACGTCAAACAGGCGGCAAAAAGCCACTTTATTTCAGGCTCCTTCGCCCTCGGCGCCCGTCTGGCCCGCACTGGCATCACAGTAGCCCTGCAGGCCGAAGATGCCACCTGCACGCTGGATGGCCTTTACCTCACCGACGGCCGCCAGCATGTCGATCACCACACCCGAATCGACCATCTGAAGCCGCGCTGCAGCAGCCGGGAGTTCTACAAAGGCGTGCTGAACGGAGCCTCCCGGGCTGTCTTCAACGGGCGTGTGGTGGTTCACCCCGAGGCTCAGGGCAGCGATGCCCTCCAGACCAACCACAATCTGCTGCTCTCGGAAAACGCCGAGATCGACACCAAGCCGCAACTGGAAATCTGGGCCGACGATGTCAAATGCAACCACGGCGCAACGGTGGGGCAACTGGATGAAGACCAGGTGTTCTATCTGTGCTCCCGGGGGATCGGCCAGGTTTCGGCCCGGGCGCTGTTGACCCGCGCCTTTGCCATGGAAGTCATCGACCGGGTTCACATCCTGCCCTTGCAGGAAAGGCTGGACGAGTTGCTGCAGGACAAGTTGCCGCGGCAGTAAGGGAGGCACCATGCTGAGCGCTGTCAATGGATCAAAGCTTGCCCAAGGCCAGGCGCCCACCCTGGATGTTGCCCGCCGGCGTCAGGATTTCCCCATCCTGCAGCGCGAAGTTCATGGCCATCCGCTGGTCTACCTCGACAATGCCGCGACCAGCCAGAAACCGTGGTCGGTGATCGAAGCCGAGCGCCACTACTACGCCTATTACAACGCCAATATTCACCGCGGGGTGCACCATTTGAGCCAGGAGGCCACCGATGCCTACGAGGGGGCGCGGGACAAGGTACGAGAATTCATCCATGCCGCCCGCCGCGAAGAGATCGTTTTCACCCGCGGCACCACCGAGTCGATCAACCTGGTGGCCAGCAGCTACGGCCAAAGCTTGCAGGCCGGCGACGAGATCCTGATCACGGAAATGGAACATCATTCCAATATCGTGCCCTGGCAACTTCTCTGCCAACGCAGCGGGGCCGTGCTGCGGGTGGCGCCGATCGACGATGCCGGCCAACTCATCACCGAGCAGTTCGCCAGCCTGCTCGGCCCGCGCACGCGAGTGGTGGCGCTGACCCACATGTCGAACGCCCTGGGCAGCATCAATCCCGTCAAGGAACTGGTTGCCCTGGCGCATCGAGTCGGCGCCGTGGTGCTGATCGATGGCGCCCAGGCAATCGCCCATCTGCCGGTCGATGTGACGGACATCGATTGCGATTTTTACGTCTTTTCCGGCCACAAGGTCTATGGCCCGACCGGCACCGGCGTGCTCTACGGGCGG